>JAQGNA010000326.1 GCA_028292075.1 Rhodoferax sp.
GCAGCGACACGGCCAGCCATGTACGAACTCAAACCCTTAAACAGCTTGCATCTCGGCCAGACGGTGTCGGTACGCAAGACCATTACCGAAGCCGACGGCGCTCTCTACATCGCAGCCACCGGCGACTTCGGACCGGTGCACGTCGACGACAGCTACGCGCAGACCACTCGCTTCGGGAAGCGCCTGGCGCCCGGCATCATGGTCGCGGGCATCTGCACCAGCGTGCTGACTGCGGAACTGGCCGGCACGCTGGGCGTGTCGATCGAGGACCGCTTCTGGTTTCTGGGCCCGGTGTTTTATGGCGACACCATCGAGTTCAAGGTATGGATCGCCCAGATGAACGCCGAAACGCGCAGCGTGATCTGGCAAGCCACCGCTACCAATGAGGCGGGCAAAGAAGTCCTCAAGGCCGAGGCCACGCTGAAATTTCCGCGGACGATGCCAAAGGTTGCCGCATGAGCACGGCACCGCAGCTACACATGGTGCGCGTCGACATCGATCCTGCGCAAGAAGAGGCCTTCAACCGCTGGTACGGCGCGGTGCACGTGCCCGCCCTCCTGGCCTGCCCCGGCTGGTTGTCGGCCAGGCGCTTTGTCTCGCTCGAAGGCGGGCCGAAGTACGCGGCCATCTACGAGGTGGCGGGCGACTGGGTCTACGACACGCCGGAATTTCACGCGGTGAAGGGCTTCATGGAGTTCACGCCGCACGTCAGCAATTTCATGCGACAGCGATTTGCCAGTTTTGACGCGAACGAATTGAACGACGGCGGCGCGGCTGGCGTTGCCACGGAATGCCTTTGACCGAGACCATTGATACAGTTCGCACGCTGCGTTGCCCATCGTGGTCTGTCCGCTCGCTTCAGTTCAAGCGCACCTACGTCTCTGCATTTGCCCATGCAAAGCATGTGTTAGCGCCGACGTAGATTTGACCAATCTCAGGCTAGTGATGCGAAACGAATTGACCAGCCGACGTCTTTTGAATGCCTTTCCTGGCGCGCATTGCCCGCCCTTGAGTGGTCAATCCGGGGCAGGAGGAAGTGATCAAATCGGCGTCAGCGCCAACACTACAGAAGCTCTCGCAGCGAGATGCGGTCGGTTTTCATCTGAGCGTCGCATTAGAAAATAGCTAACTTAGAAAACTCTTCATGCCAAAAATTCGTATAAACGCTGGCGGGTTCAGCTTTCTTGCTGATACTCACCCCGACGCACCCCACACTGTGGCCGCATTCTTGAAGCTGCTGCCTTACCGTCAAAAGCTGATTCACGTGCGCTGGAGCGGTGAGGGATGTTGGGTGCCGCTTGGAGAGTTCGTCCTTGAAGACGAAGCGACAAAGGTGGGATTTGAGAACCATACGAGCCACCCCTCCGTGGGAGATGTGCTCTTTTATCCCGGTGGGTACAGCGAGACTGAAATCATTCTTGCATACGGCAGCTGCTCCTTCGCAAGCAAGATGGGCCAACTGGCTGGCAACCACTTCTTAACAATCGTTGCCGGTCGCGAACACCTGCGGGCGCTGGGCCTGAAAGTACTCTGGGAGGGCGCTCAAGATGTCGAGTTCTTACATGAGCTGTGAATGAACGCCCCGTGTTTGGGGTGCCACGACTGTGCCCTCCCGACTCAATTACTTCCAGACCTTGTCGACACCGTACACCTGTAGGTTGGCCTGCCAGACACGTTCGATCTGGGGTTTCTCCGGCGGCAATCGTTGCACTTTCAAGCGCCACACCAAGGCCCTGGCTGGCCGCATCGAGCGACATCTGGGACCGGTCTACATGCGGCTTGCGCGCGGCAATGTTCCGTTGGTGCTTGACGAGTTCGACTACAAGTTTGAGCTGGGCAAGGCCAAGATGCTGCGTGAGGGCGCGGATGTTTTGATCATCTCCAGCGGGTTCATGACGATGCGGGCGTTGGAAGTAGCCGACGCGCTGAAAAAGGACAGCGTTGATGTAGCGGTCCTGCACTGCCCTACGATCAAACCGCTGGATGAGGTGACCATTCTCGAGGCGGTAAAGTACAAACCACGCTTGGTCGTAGTGGCCGAAAACCATTCGGTGATCGGTGGCTTGGGGGAAGCGATCGCGAGTGCCCTGCTGCGTTCCAACGTTCAGCCTGCGGGGTTCAAGTTGGCGGGGTTGCCTGACGAGTTTTTAGATGCCGGAGCGCTCCCGACGCTACATGACCGCTATGGAATTAGCCGTGACAGGCTGGTCCAACGTATCAAGGATTGGCAGCAGTGATGGCCTGGGACCGTTAGCTCCGAGTTTGGCCCCCTGTTAACCGGGGGCGGCATGGATGTCTATGGAGACGGGGTGGAAGCTACTCCTTCGAGCCATGTTTGCGTTCTGCTTTGATGATCTGCTGGAGAACGGCGGATGGATCGGTGTTGTCCGAAAAGCCGTCGACCTCGGCTTGGTCCTCGGCGGACACCTCCATCTTGTCGGCCATCTTGGACAACAGCCGCAAGATGGCTGTGGTCTCGCGCTCCGTCAGCAGGTTCATCTGGAGGTCTAGGTGATGCCGCCTCTCACTCTCGCTGGCGGAGAAGTTTTGGCTGATCAGGATCAGGACCGACAAGAAGATCGCCTCGAGCGATACAACGAGCATGAGGAATTGAAACGGGTATGGGTCGAAGCTTTTGAACTCCACGTTCCATGCGATCCAGGCGGCAAACCAGGCGATCTGTATCCACAAAAATGTCAGGCTGCCGCAAAAACCAGCGATTCTCTGGACTGCGCGGTGGAGCGCCGACTCGCGCTTGCGCCTCTCCTCCTCATGGCACAGGATCGCCTCGATGTTCTTTTTGGTGAACGCTCCAATGACCTCGTTGACTTTGCCGCGAAAGGGATGATCGGGCCGGGAAGCCGAAACTGAAATTTGAGTGTTCCCCATGTGATTCTCCGAAAGGTGCTTAAGCGTATCACTGGCATTGAAGGTGGACAAATCCGTCAGTGCGAGGACCGAAGCCCGAGATGCCTTGTCGTTCAGCATCGACGGGCGAACCAAGACCCAGTCAAGCCCGCTTTCCCGAACCACCGCTTTCTGCCGGCTCTTGTCTGCCTAGACCTTCCGCAGAAGAGCTGGACAAATCACCTTGTCAAAAAGAAAACCCCCGTGCCCGGCGCTGTCTCCAGCGCCCATACCAGTGACGAAAAAAACAAGGCGGCTTGTACCTTCGGCCCGCATGGCGCTGACAAGCGAACGCGTTGCCGTCGAGAGCAGGGCCACCTCCCGACACGGGCTGGCCGGCGTGCCCGACGCACTGACGGCACCGTCCCTGCCTTGAAGGGCCTGAAGCAAGACCTGCTCATCTCGAGCGTGCTTCGCGCATCACGCGCCTTGAGAATCAGACCGGCCTACACCTGGGCGCGGGTGAGCGGAAGCTCGCCGTAAGGATTGACCGGAACGGTCACAGTCGAATAGATCATGATGGCATTCCTCTGACTGGGGTGGCTGATGGCCGGCACTTAAACCGAAGCCGACACCTTGGCGGCCTGGGTAGCGAAGTCGCGGTAGGAGCGCAGTGGGCGCCCGAGCAGCGCGGTCAGGCGCTCTACGTCACCGGCATCGGGGCGCATGCCCGCGGTCAGGAAGCGTTCGCTCATGAGGCGCATGTCGTAGGCCATCCAGGCCGGCATGAAGTTCAGCAGGTCTTGAACAACGAAGACACTGCACTGCTACCGGTGTCGCTTGCCTTCAAGGACCTGCTCAACGGCAGCCTGGTCCACTGGGGTGACGTCGATGGACCCGAGATTGCGCTCTGGGCGCTTTACCCATCCCGCAGGCTGCTGAGCAGCCGCGTTTCGACATTCCTGAACTTTTTGAAGGATGCTTTTCCGCTGGGTTCACCGGATGAGCTTGCGTCGTCATCGACTAGATGGAAGTCGCCCCATGGAAAATGCCATGCCACGTATCGAAGACGCGCTGCGCGTCATGGATGCCAGGTCGCTGTCGCTCCGACCTTGATCGGCCTTTGCCCACCGGCGAGCGCGTAGGACAGCTGATTTGCGGCCTCGATGATGGTGGCCGCATGCTCTTCAAGTCTGGCTTCGTTCAACCTGGAGGTTGGCCCTGAAATGCAGACCGACCCGAGCAGGCGCCATTGCACGCCGAAGATGGGTGCCGACACGCTCGAGACTTCTGGCTCACGTTCGCCAAGTGACAGGTGGTAGCCACGTCTACGAATGGATTCGTAGGGCTCGCCCGGCTCTCCCGAGAACGCGAGGATGACGCGCCCTGGCGCACCCAGGCGCAGAGGCAAGGCGGCACCGATGCGCACATGATGGCGAATGGCCTGCGGTCCCTCTACCCGAAGCAGGCAGGTGCGTGCGTCGCCTTCTCTCACATAGAACGATGCACTTTCGCCGGTCTTGATGGCCAGCTCGCGTAGCACCGGCTCCACCACCTCCTGCACATTGAACGTCGCCTGGTAACACGCGCCAAGCCAGCCCGCGGCGCGCCCGAGTCGCCAGGTGCCGTCTTCTTTTTGTACCAGGTATTGGTCGTTCGCTAAGGTGCGCGCGATGCGCAGCGCCGTGGTCTTGTGCATGCCGGTACGGCGGCTCAACTCGGCCAAGCTGAGCTGGGCGTCGGTGGTGCCGAAGGCCTCAAGCAGGCGCAGTGCGCGCGTCACAGCGATCACGCCACCCTCGTCCGGCGTGCAGTCGATGCGCACCTCAGATATCTTCATGTTGTGGACCTCGTTTCACACAGTGCAACGCCATTGTACTCAGTGGAACATCTGGCGAAAATTCAGCCGTCAATCAAACAACGGAGACTCTCGATGTCACTTCGCTTTTCCAACGTCGGTTGCCTGATCGCCTCTGCGGTCATTTCGGCAACCACGTTTTTGCCTGCCGGCCCTGCGTTTGCGCAGAGTTACCCCAGCCGTCCCATTCGGCTCATCGTGCCGTTCCCCGCCGGCGGCGGCACGGACATCATTGCCCGCGAGGTCGCCAACAAGGTGGCGGTGACCGAGAAGTGGACGGTGGTCGTTGAGAACCGCCCCGGCTCTGGCGGCAACCTGGGCGTGGACGCCGCGGCCAAAGCCGCACCGGACGGCTACACCTTGGTCATGGGCCAGACCAGCAATCTGGCGATCAACCCGACGCTCTACCCCAAGCTACCCTACAACCCAGAAAGAGACCTGGCGGCCGTGAATCTGGTGGCGAGCGCACCCCTGGTGTTGGCGGTGTCGGCGGGCTCGCCATTCAAGACACTGGCTGATGTGGTAGCAGCAGCGAAGGCCAAGCCGGGCGCGTTGAACTACGCCAGTTCCGGCAACGGCACGGTTGCGCATCTGGCGACAGAGCAGTTTCAGAAGATCGCTGGCGTGAGCTTCACCCATGTCCCGTACAAGGGCGCGGCGCAAGGCGCGACGGATCTCATCGGCGGTTCGATCCAGATGTACATGTCTTCGGTGCCGACCCTCATCGGCCACATTCGAAACGGCAAGATGCGCGCGCTCGCCGTGACCTCTCTGAAACGGAATGCCGACCTGCCGAATGTTCCGACGATGGCCGAATCTGGGTACAAGGGATTCGAGGCGGTTACGTGGTTCGGCATCGCCGGCCCTGCGGCCATGCCGAAGGATGTGGTCCAGCGCCTCAACGCGGCCTTCAATAAGGCCATCCAGTCGGCCGATGTGCAACAGCGTCTCAGCGCCCAGGGCGCCGATGTCAGCGGCGGCACGCCTGAAGTCTTCACCAAGCTGATCCACGGCGAAATCACCCGCTGGGGCGCCATCGTCAAGAGCTCCGGCGCCAAGGTCGAGTGACCTGACCGGCCCTCGCCAAGCAGCCAATCCTGACACGCGACCTGGACCATGTGGCCGGGTCATCACTGCCGCAGGCGACCGCGGTCTGGACCTCTGCCGCCCATTTTTGACCTCAATCCACCTGAAAGACACCCATGAGCAATAACGTGCCCGACATCATTCGCGACTTCGCCCGTGTGCCCGCCGACATCGTCCGGCAAGCTGCCGAATTCCAGCCCGCGATCCTGGCCGACGTCGCCGGCCGCCGTGGCGCCATGCATGGCCGCATCAAGCCGCTGCATCCGCGCATGAAACTGGCCGGCACGGCCATCACCGTCGAGGTGCGCGCTGGCGACAACCTGATGATCCACGCCGCCATCGCGCTGGCCAAGCCAGGCGACGTGCTGGTGATCGACGGCAAGGGCGACCAGACCTCGGCACTGATGGGCACCATCATGATGACGGCCTGCCGCCAGCTTGGCATCGCCGGCGTGGTGCTGGACGGCGCCGCGCGCGACAGCCTCGAAATCGACGAAATGGACTACCCCGTGTTCTCCGTCGGCACCAACCCCAACGGCCCAACCAAGAACGTCGGCGGCCGCATCGGCCATCCGGTATGCGTCGGCGGCGTGACCGTGTACCCCGGTGACTTCGTCATCGGCGATGCGGACGGCGTCGTGGTGGTCGAGCGCGGGAAGATCGAAGCCCTGCTGCCGCTGGCCAGCAAGAAGGTCAAGGACGAAGCTGCGCGCATCGCCGCGATCAAGACAGGCGACACCGCGGCCAAGTGGCTGACCGCCGCGCTGCGCACCGCCGGTGTGCTCAAGGAAGGAGAGTCGCTGTGAGCACCTTTCTCGTCACAGGCGCCGACCTGGCGCCCCAAGCCATGACCTTGCTCGAAGGCCATGAAGTGATTTTTGCCGGCAAGACGCCGAGCGAGGACGACATCGTCGCGCTGTGTCGCGGGCACAACCCCGAGGCCATCATCGTGCGCTACAGCAAGGTGGGCGCCGGGGCGATGGACGCCGCGCCCGCGCTCAAGGTCATTTCCAAACACGGCAGCGGTACGGACACCATCGACAAAGCAGCAGCAAAAGAACGCGGCATTGCCGTGGTCGCGGCCGCCGGCGCCAACGCGGCAGCCGTGGCCGAACAGGCCCTTGCGCTGCTGTTGGCTTGTGCCAAATCCGTGGTGCCGCTGGATGCACGCATGCATGCAGGCCATTGGGATAAGGCGACACACAAAAGCATTGAGCTCGGGGGTCGTACTGTGGGTCTTGTCGGCATGGGGGCCATTGGCCTGCGCTTCGCCCGCATGGCCGATGCACTGGGCATGAAGGTCATCGGCTTCGATCCATTCGCCAAGGATCTGCCGAACTACATCGAGCGCGTCGAGCTGCCGGCCATTTGGGATCGCTCGGACGCAATCTCTTTGCACTGCCCGTTGACTGAAGAAAACCGTGCCCTGGTGAACGCGAAGTCGCTGGCGCAGTGCAAGCGCGGGGTGATCCTGGTCAACACCGCCCGCGGCGGGTTGATCGACGAGGCTGCGCTGTTGGCGGCCGTGCAGTCCGGCCACGTCGCAAGCACGGGCTTGGACAGTTTCGCCGTCGAACCCATGGTCAGCGGCCATCCGTTTCAAGGCCAGCACGGCTTTGTACTCAGCCCGCACATCGGTGGTGTGACCAGCGACGCCTACGTGAACATGGGCATGGCCGCGGCACGCAACGCACTCGATGTGTTGACTCGGCAGACCGCCCACGCCTGACGTCCCATCCATCACCAACTTGCAAGCAGGAGACACCATGAAAAATTCATCCAAGCTCAACCGCCGCTCCGCAGCATTGCTCTGTTTTCTGACTATTCTTGGCAGCGCTGCGCCGCTGGCCTTCGCTCAAGCACCTTACCCGGACAAGGTGGTCAAGATCGTGGTGCCCTACCCGCCGGGCGGTGCTGTCGACCAGGTCACGCGCCGCGTCGCGCAGAAGCTTACCGAGCAGACCGGGCAGAGTTTCATCGTCGAGAACAAGGCGGGCGGCACCGGGACCATCGGCGCCTTGCAGGTGGCGAGATCGGCACCCGACGGCTACACCCTGATGGCCAACGACACCACCTATTCGATCCTGCCCAACGTGTTCAAGAAGCTGCCTTGGGACTACGAGCAGGACCTGGTGCCGGTGGCCGCGTTCAACTTCGCACCCATGGCGCTGGTGGTCGCAGGCGACTCGCCATTCAAGACGGTCGCAGACCTGGTGGCCTACTCGAAAGCCAACCCAGGCAAGTTGAACTACGGCACCGGCGGTTCGGGCACCACACCGCATTTCTCGACGGAAGCCTTGAAAAGCGTTGCCGGGCTCGATGCCGCCCATGTCCCGTTCAAAGGTGCGGGTGAAGCCAGCCTCGCACTGATGGGCCACAGCATCGACTTTCAGATTGCTTCAACGCCGGGAGTCATGGGCCAGGTCAAAGGCGGCAAGCTGCGGCTGCTCGCCGTCAGCGGCGACAAACGTTTGAAAGCAGCCCCCGAGACCCCGACGTTCGACGAGGCTGGCATCAAGGGCTATGGGGTCATCAACTTCACCGGCCTTTGGGCGCCGAAGGGAACTCCGGCCGCAGCCATGCAGCGCTTGCAGAAGGAAATCGGCGTGGCGATGGCCAGCGTGGACATCCAGAGGTTCGCCGACGACCTGGGCGCGGTGCCGAAGGTTGTTGACGGGACGGCGTTTGCCAAGATGTTGGGCGAGAACACCCAGCTCTGGCGCAAAGTGGCGGCTTCCGCGCAGATCGAAAAGCAATAAAGGGAGTCCATGTTTTTGCTCCAACCGCCCGTGGTCCGGGATCTCGAAACTTTCACAAGCATGCCTGACCGCTGGCGCAAGGCTGGGGTGCGCAGCGCCTGGGCGGATGCCAACCGGGGCGGCCAGCCAGTGGACTCGTTTCTCGAAGGGCCGGTGTTCGACGATGCAGGCAACCTGTACGTGACCGATATTCCCTGGGGTCGCATCTTCAGGATCGACCCGGCCGGTGCTTGGAGCCTCGTTGCCGAATACGACGGCGAGCCCAACGGGATGAAGTTCCTCAATCCGGGCCAACTGCTGGTGACCGACTACAAACACGGCCTGGTCCGCATCGACGTAGCATCGGGCCAGGTCAGCCCTTTCCTCGAGCGGCGCAACAGCGAACGCTTCAAGGGGGTCAACGACCTGGTGTTCGACTCGAAGGGCAACCTGTTTTTTACCGACCAGGGCCAGAGCGGTCTGCACGATCCCACCGGCAGGGTCTACCGCCTGTCTCCGACGGGCAAGCTCGATACCTTGTTGTCGAATGTGCCGAGCCCCAACGGCGTGGCACTTTCGCCTGACGAACACGTGCTGTTCGTCGCGGTCACCCGGGGCAACTGCGTCTGGCGCGTCCCGTTGATGGAAGACGGAAGCGTCACGAAGGTAAGCCAGTTCTTCACGTCCTATGGTCCAAGCGGGCCGGATGGCCTGGCGGTGGACGAGGCCGGACATCTCGTGGTGGCGAACCCGGGACTGGGCTACGTGTGGGTCTTGAACCGGCGAGCGGAACCGGTCGTTGTTTTAAAAGGGCCCGCAGGGGCTTCCACGACCAATGTGGCGTACGGCGGCGAGGGACGCCGAACGCTGTTTGTCACCGACTCCACCCATGGCCGGGTCCTTTCATGCGAGATGGAAATCGCGGGACTTCCCATCAGCAAGGCATCAACATGACCATTTTCCGCGGGCGCGCCATCAGCTAGCACTTGCCAGGTAGGCGTTGGTGTCTCACCTTAGGGTCTTGCAACCGCATTGAGTGGCGCCTGCGCATTGATCACCGTCTCGGTGTTTCTGCTCGGTATCTTGACCAGCATCACGTCACGCGACTGGCGCTCAACCAGGGTCGCAATTTGGCTGCTGATGTTGCCGAACACCAGGTCGCCTTTTCAATGCCCAGGCACGGCCCTGTCTTCGACCGACGCCGGACGCTCGCTGATGGAAACCGTATCTGTGATCCTGCCGTGGTTGTCAAACTTTTGTGTGTGATGGCGTGATCGACGCATGGCCCTCGTGCGTCTCAGATGCTGGAGGAGTTCTTTGTTCAAGGCGCCGCGGGCCTGGATGAACAAGCTTTTGTAGATGGTTTCGTGTGACACGTGATGGGCCTTGTCGCACGGATAAGTACGCTTGCGCCATCCCGCGACTTGCTCAGGCGCACACTGCCGTTGCAGCTTGCTTGCCACGAGACGGTCCAGCCTGCGCTTACTGGCCAGCTTACAGCGTTTGGGACGTAGAGCCCGGTCCCATGCGGCCTGGTCAGCTTGGTTTGCCCGGTAGCCACTTGAGCCGCCGTTGCGTTTGATCTCACGACTGTTGGTCGACGGCGAACGACCGAGGTTCGCTGCAATCAACCTGACCGACCATCCCATCACCAAGGCGCGTGAAATCTCTTCGCGCTCTGCCAAGCCCAACGCCGACGCGCCGCGACAACGCACGCAGCTTGTCAGGCTTGAACGTCCGGATTTACGTCTTGCGGCAGCAGGGCTTGCAGCATTTAAATGCTTTGTCCGCCCGACACCTCAATGCGTTGTGCGGTCACCCAATGGTTGTCAGGACGCAGCAAGCTGGCCACCATGGGTCCGATGTCATCGGGAAGTCCGACGCGGCCCAACGCAGTGATGTTGGCGAAGGCTTCGTTATAGCCGGGAGTATCCCGCACGGCGCCTCCCAGAAAATCGGTTTCGATGGCGCCCGGCGCCACGGTATTGGCGGTGATGCCCCGGCTTCCAAGTTCCTTGGCCATGTACAGGGTCAAGATTTCCACCGCCCCTTTGGCGGCCGAGTACGCGGCAAAGCCGGGAAAAGACACGCGGGTCAGGCCGGACGAAAAATTGACGATACGGCCCTTGTCTGCCAACAGCGGCAGCAGCGCCTGTGTCAGGAAGAATACGCCTTTCACATGCACATTGAACAATCCGTCGAACTGGGCTTCCGTGGTGTCCGCGAGGCTGGCCATTTCGCCGTGGCCTGCATTGTTGATGAGGTGGTCAAAGGCCGAACGTCCCCAGCGCTCCTTCAGGGCGGTTCGGACGGCATTGGCCAATTCCGGAAAACCTGAAATCGTGGATACGTCGACTTGCAGGGCCACAGCCTTCCGGCCCATACGCTCGATTTCGGCCACGACGGCTTGCGCATCGTCGATGCCGCTGCGGTAGGTGAGGATAACGTCGCCGCCGTGCCGCGCAATGCTCAATGCCGTGTTGCGACCCAGCCCGCGGCTGCCGCCTGTGACCAAAGAAATAGTGTTCATGTCGATTCCTTGAAAGTTCATGTTGAAAGCAATGGATTTTTCTGCCTAGGCGTTCCAGGGAGTTGCGCATAACTCGGTAGTTCTTGCTCAAAAGTCCGGCGCTAAGGCGCGCCCTCGATGCCTGCCATAGACTTGGTACATGACCCAAAGCCTT
>JAQGNA010000327.1 GCA_028292075.1 Rhodoferax sp.
GATCTGCGCGCACGTGGCCAAGCATAAGGAGCAGCACCATGGCAACCAAAGGCGGACGCGAAAAAATCAAGCTGGAATCTACTGCCGGCACCGGTCACTTCTACACGACGACCAAGAACAAGAAGACGATGCCCGAGAAGATGCTGATCAGCAAGTTTGATCCCAAGGCACGCAAGCATGTCGACTACAAGGAAATCAAGCTGAAGTAATTTCAGCCTGCTTTCCGGCTTTCACCCTGCGGTGGCAGCCTCCAAAAACCCGCCCTTACCGGCGGGTTTTTTGTTTTGGCCCTTCGCACTGCCCGGCATCCGGGGGCCGGCCCGCGCCTCCCGCCGGCAAGGAGAGGCCATCGCGCCTAAAATCGAGCACGTGACTTCCATCCTCAACGCAGATCTCCATTGCCACTCCGTCGTCTCCGACGGCACGATGACCCCCGAAGCACTCGCAGCGCGGGCCAAGGCCAACGGGGTCGAGTTGTGGGCGTTGACCGACCACGACGAAGTCGGCGGCCAGGCCAGGGCCGCCGCTGCCGCTCGCGACAACGGCCTGAAGTACCTCACCGGTGCCGAGATCTCCGTCACCTTCGCGGGCGAAACGGTTCATATCGTCGGACTCGGCTTCGATGCGACCGATGCACGCATCGTGCAGGGCTTGAGCGCGACCCGGGGCGGCCGAGACCAGCGCGCACAGGAGATGTCCGACGGCCTGGCCAAGGTGGGCATCAAGGGCGCGTATGAAGGCGCACTCGGCTTTGCCGGCAATCCACAGCTCGTTTCGCGCACGCACTTCGCCCGTTTTCTGGTCGAAACCGGTGTTTGCACCGACACCTACGAAGTCTTCCGCAAGTACCTGACGGAAGGCAAGCCGGGCTATGTGCCGCACCGCTGGGCAACGCTCAAGGACGCGGTCTCCTGGATCACCGACACCGGCGGCATCGCCGTGATTGCGCACCCAGGTCGCTACAAGTTCAGTGCGACCGAGGAGTACGCGCTGTTCAGCGAGTTCAAGGCCCACGGCGGCCGCGGCGTGGAGGTGGTCACCGGCAGCCACACCACCGCAGAATATGTGGAATACGCGGCGGTCGCCAAGGAATTCGGCCTCGCCGCCTCGCGAGGCAGCGATTTCCACAGCCCCGACGAAAGCCACACCGACCTCGGCACGCTGCCCTATCTGCCGGGCGACCTCACGCCGGTTTGGGAACTGCTCGCGGACCGCATCCAGTGAGCCGGCCTCGGCCCGCGCTTGCGGGCATCGCCCTCGTGACCACAGCGGTGGCCCTCTTCGCCACGCTGGACACCCTGACCAAATTCGTGAGCACCAGCGTGCCATTGCTCATGGCGCTCTGGTTCCGCTATGTGTTCCAGGCCCTGGCCACCACCGTGGCCGTGCTGCCCGGGCGGGGCATGTCGCTGCTGCGCACGGCGCATCCGAAGTACCAGTGCCTGCGCGGCCTCTTGCTGCTGATGAGCAGTGCGCTCGCATTCTTCAGCCTCAAGTACATGCCGGTGGCCGAATTCACGGCGATCGTCATGATCACGCCGCTGGTCATCACACTGCTGGCGGCCACGGCGCTGAAGGAACGGGTGTCGCCCACGCGTTGGCTGCTGGTGGCGGGCGGGTTTGCCGGCACGCTGGTCATCATTCGTCCCGGTGGTGAATCGTTCTCCTGGGCGATGTTGCTGCCGATGGGCCTGGTGGCCTCCAACGCGTGGTTCCAGGTGCTGACCAGCAAACTGGCGAAGACCGAAGACCCGTTCACCATGCACTTCTACACCGGCTGGGTGGGCACGCTGGTGGCCTCGCTGGCCTTGCCGTTCGTCTGGTCGTCGCTCGGCGCATGGCAGCTGTGGGCCGGTCTCGTGATGATGGGCGTGCTCGGCACCGTGGGCCATTTCATGCTGATCCTGGCCTATGCGCGCACTCCCGCGGCCACGCTCACGCCTTTTCTCTACGGCCAGATCGGCTTCGCGATGATCGCGGGCTGGCTGGCGTTTTCACATGTTCCCGACCGCTGGTCGCTGGCCGGCATCGCACTCGTCACGCTCTGCGGCGGACTCAGCGCCTGGCTCACGGTGCGCGAGAGCCGCACGCCGGTGCAACGGGTCGCAGGCTAAACAAGGACCGTTTCCCCATGGCACAGTATTTCGAAGTCCATCCCGAGAATCCGCAACCCCGGCTGCTGAAGCAGGCCGTCGCGCTGCTGTCCAGCGGCGGCATCATGGCGGTGCCCACCGATTCAAGCTATGCGCTGGTCTGCCACCTCGACGACAAGTCGGCCGCCGACCACCTGCGGCGCATCCGCGGGATGGACGACAAGCACCACCTCACCCTGCTGTGCCGCGACCTGAGCGAGCTGGCAAATTACGCCCGGGTGGACAACAAGCAGTACCGCCTGCTCAAGGCGGCCACGCCCGGCCCCTACACCTTCATCCTCGAGGCCAGCAAGGAAGTCCCCCGGCGACTGAGCCATCCCTCACGCAAGACCATCGGCCTGCGCGTGCCCGAGCACAAGGCGATCCAGGATTTGCTGGCCCTGCACGGCGCGCCGTTGTTGGCCACCACGTTGATCCCGCCGGGCGAGACCGAGCCGATGAACGACGCGCACGAGATCCGCGACCGTTTCGAGCACCAGATCGCCGCCGTGCTCGATGCCGGCGCCTGCCCCCTGGAACCAACCACGGTGATCGACCTCACAGAGATGGGCAACGGCGGCGACGCCGTGCTCGTGCGGCAGGGCCGGGGCGAATTGAGCGCCATCGGCCTGTAGTGCCAAGGGCAGCGGCCATGCCGCCGTGCCGTGGCCATTCTCGTCCTATGCCCGTTGCCGGCTTCCTCGGGCGTCCTCAGGGGCGCCTTTCATTTTCGATCCCGCCTGTCTGAGACAATTCGCCAGTGGAAACCCAAATCACAACCGTCCTGATCTATGCCTTGCCCGTGCTGTTCGCCATCACGGTGCACGAGGCCGCGCACGGCTATGTGGCGCGCCACTTCGGCGACAACACCGCTTACATGCTCGGTCGCATGACCTTGAATCCGATCAAGCACATCGACCCCATCGGCACCATCCTGATGCCGTTGATGCTGTACTTCGCCACGTCGGGCACCTTCCTGTTCGGCTATGCCAAGCCGGTGCCGGTGAACTTCGGCAACCTGCGCAATCCGAAGCGCGACATGATCTGGGTGGCCCTCGCCGGACCGGGCGCCAACCTGTTGCAGGCGCTTCTCTGGGGCGCGCTGCTGTACTTCCTGATCGGTTTCGGCGTGACCGAGCGCTTCTTCATCGAAATGTGCAAGGCCGGCAGCCTGGTCAACGTGGTGATGTTCGCGTTCAACCTTTTTCCGCTGCCGCCCCTCGACGGCGGGCGCATCCTGGTCGGCCTGCTGCCCTATCGGCAGGCGGCCGCGGTGTCGCGGGTCGAG
>JAQGNA010000329.1 GCA_028292075.1 Rhodoferax sp.
CGGTGCGGATCACGTCGGCGTCGCCAGGCACGAGCGAGGGGTCGCTGATGTCCACCGGCGCCATGTGGAACACGGGCACCGCCTCGCCGGGCACCCGGGCCAGCAACTCGACCGCGTCGACGCTGGGGCTGACCGTGACATCGGCGGTGTCGTTGCCACCACCGCCGCCGCAAGCGCTCAGCGCCAATGCCGCCACCAGGGAAAGCGAAGCCCATGCCGGGCGTGAAATGAAAATGGGAAGCTCGCTTTTCAAAGCGGAAGGGAAAGCTGAAATGGAAGCAGAAGCAGAAGCGGAAGTGGAAGTGGAAAGTTGGGGGGTCATGTCGGCGCCTACGGGTTCATCAAAAGAAGGGCGACACATACCGACGAGCACTTGACGGCTGCTGGTCCGGTAGCCCCGCTGGCATGGCGCTGAACGGATCAGCGCCGAAGCCCGGTGGCTTTGCGTCCCTGGCTTTGGCCAGGTTTGCCCTTTGTCAGGTTCGCTTCGAAAGAAGCCGCCTCGCTGACCGCGGTGGTCGGGTTCAACCCAACCATTCCGCAATTATCTGCATCAAAGGCCCAGATAAGCCCGCCGGTTGTTGCAAATATCGGTAACTTCATCGCACGGCGGAGGCAAAAGTCCGGCCAAACCACGCGGCGGAAAAGCGCGCTTGCCGCCGAGCGGCGGCTTCTACAATCCCGCCCCTGCCATCCACTTCCCGCCCGAAAATGCCCATCACCGTCGACCCCGATCTTCTTGCCTACATCGACCCGCTGACGCCCGAAGAACACGCCGCGCTGGAGCGCAGCATCCTGGCCGAGGGCTGCCGCGATGCGCTGGTGCTGTGGGGCGACATCCTGGTGGATGGCCACAACCGCCACGGCATCTGCACGCAACACGACATCCCCTTCAACACCGTGCAGAACACATCGTTCAAGTCGATCGACGACGTGCACCTGTGGATGATCGACCAGCACCTGGGCCGGCGCAGCGTGTCCGACTTCCAGCGCGGCGTGTTGGCGCTGCGGAAGAAGAACATCCTCGACCACCGCAAGAAGAAGCCACCAGCGGGCGCGGAAGCGGGTAGCCCCGAAGCGCCAGGCACCGCCGACGCCACCGAGCCACCGTTCGACGGCGGCACCGAGGCCGCGCCCTTGAACAGCCGCGAGGCAATTGCCCGGGCGGCCCGCATCAGCAGCGCCACCGTGACGCAGATCGAGAAGATCCAGAAGTCGGCCACGCCCGAACTGGTGGCCGCCGTGAAGGCCGGCACCATCTCCATCAACACCGCCGCGACCGTGGCTTCGCTGCCCCAGGAGGAACAGGTGGCAGCGGCGGCCGGCGGCAAGAAGGAACTGCAACAGGCGGCGCGGCAGGTGCGCGCGGCCAAGGCCGTTGCCCGCACCGAACCCGAATCGCCCGAAGGCGTCATTGCCCGCCTGCGCCAGACCATTGCCGAGCTGACCGCGGAAAACGCGGCGCTGCGGGCGCGGTTGGCCGAACACGCCGACGCGGCGTGAAGACAGCCGCGGGGCGCGATGGACGCGGCTGGGTTTGTCCTACAGCAAGATCAAGGATGTCCCACAGCCGCGGACCCGGCAGCGGCTTACAGTCTGTGCACTGGCCTCGACGTGGCTCTCACACGTCAAGGCCTTCATTTCTTGAAAGGAATCCATCATGCAAAACGTGCACAACGACACTGGCGGCCTCACCGGCATCGCTTCCGACAGCAGCCTGCAACGCGGCGTGAACCAGGTGGGCACCGCCTTGCACAATTCCATCGACAAGGTGGCCGACCCGACGCGCAGCGCCATCGACCGCGCCTCGTCTTCGGCACATGACACGGTGGACAAGCTGGCCTCGAAGGCCGAGCAGGCCGCACAGGCGATGGAAGAGCGACGCCGCCGGATGGCCGAGACGCCTAACCGCGCGATGGACCAGGCTCGCGACTATGTCGTGGCCAACCCGCTGCGCGCCGTGGGCACCGCACTGGCCGTGGGCTACGTGCTGGGCTGGCTGCACCGCCGCTAACTCCCGGCGCACCGATGTCCACCATCGGTGACACAGCCGCCCGGCATCGCGCCGAGGCGGCTTTTTGTTTTTGACGGAGGCTTTCATGAAGCGTGGCAAGAAGCACAAGGACGCCCGGTCCGCGTCGGCGAAGCAGGTCGATCAGGCACTGCCGTCGGCAGCCGTGGCACCGCCGGATCCGGAGCGTGTCAACCACGGCACGGAGCCCGGCGAGTCTTTCTGCGAACGCTGGACCAACAAGGTCTATTCGACGCCAGACCCGTCCGCCGAGCGCGGGCGCGACACCATCGACGCCGGCAAGCACCAGGAGCCGACGCCGTTCACGCGCAACCAGGTGTCGTCGGGCTGACAGCAGCTGGCGAACCTTCGCTCGAGCGCGCTCCAGGCTCGCTCCAACGCTAACGCGCCACGCTGGCCAGCCACTGCTCGATCTCCACGGCCGCGGCGTCGGTGGCTGCGGCCAGGGCGCGGGCCCCACCCGACGCGTCTGGCGTGGGGGCGTCGCGCTGCACGATGAACTGGCGCTGCGCCAGCAGCTTCTCGCCGGCGGGCGTGTCGTCCACCAAGGTCACGCGCAGGCGAACCAGGCCGCTGCTCGACGTCGGCGACTGGAACAGGTGCGTGAATTCCGCTAGCTCGACCCGCAACACCAGCGGCAGGCTGCCCTGGTTGCGGACCAGTGCCGCGCTTTCGCCGGCGTTGAGCACGGCGCGGCGCTCGCTCAGGCGGTCGCGCAGGCGCTGCCGCACCAGTTGCGCCGGCGGCATGCTCCAGCGCGCCTGCGCATAGGGCCGCAGCTGCTGCGCGTCGGCATAGGCAAGTCGGTAGAGCACGGCCGTGCCGCCTTCCAGCACACCGGCGGATTCCACGTCGGCCAGAGCCAGCGGCGGCAACATCGAGCCTGGCGCGGCCTGCGGTGCGACCACTGCCCCTGGGCCGAAGTCGTATTGCGCGGCACGCACCGGTTTCTCGGGCAAGGCGGAGCAGGCCGCCAGCGCGACGGCCGCGAGCACGGCGACCGCAATAGCTCCTGGCGTGGGTGACATCGCGGTCCGCGGGGAAGGAATGGAAGGAGTGGAATGAATGGCGTTGGTCTTCATGGCTTGGCTCCCGGAGGCACGAAGCCCTGCTCACCGGGCCCGGGCTGTACCGGGCCGTCGCCGAAGATCAGGGACTGCGGGTTGTCGTTGATGCCGCTCA
>JAQGNA010000333.1 GCA_028292075.1 Rhodoferax sp.
TCAAAGCCAGCGGCGCACCCGAGTTTTCGCCGCAAGTGATTGCCGAGGTCCACCGCTGTGCGCAAGGGCGACCGGGCCGCGTGAACGCGCTCTGCCAGCAACTGGTGCACAACGCGGCCCTGGACGAAGCCGCACGGAGCTTGACGCCAGGCTCTGTG
The DNA here is from genome assembly GCA_028292075.1 of Rhodoferax sp. The sequence goes on from JAQGNA010000333.1 coordinate 159, forward strand.
CTCGCGATGGCCGGCGAACTGGGCTACGGCGTGCCGCCGATAGACGCTCCGGTCGAGCCCGTGGAGCCCGTCGTGTCGGCCCCGGCCCCTGCGGCCCAACCCGCGCAGGCGCGCCGGCGCTGGGGCCTGATCGCCACCGTGGTTGCGGCGATCGTGGCGATCGGGGGAACGGCGCTGTTCGCGGCCCTTCAGTTCGCGCCCGGCGGCCGAAAGGCAGAAGCGACGATCGCCACACAACCGTCCGCCAGCGTGGTCCCGGCCGCATCGGCGCCAGCCCCGGTTGCCGCGCAGTCAGTTCAAGCCAGCTCGGAACCCGCCAAGCCGTCTGCGCTCGCCGAGGCTTCAGCATCGCCTCCACCGTCTCCCTTACTGCGCGCCGAGAGCCAGAGTGGCGCCGGGGCCGAACCGTCGCCACCGTTGCCTGCCTCGTCGCCTGCCTTGTCGCTTGTGGAAGGGCCGCCCGCGGCGCTTGCTTCCGCCGGCGCTGCGCCCGCCACGGTGAGCCCTAAACCCGTCCGCCGCAGCCCGAACGCGTCGCCCGCACCCGCGGCTCAAAGCATCAGCCGCGCGGCGGCCGCCGATTGCGCCCGGCTGCTCTCGCAGTTGTCGCTCGGCGAACCGCTGACCGCTACCCAACAGCACACTTTCAGGAGCATCTGCCGATGACCCACGCCGCCACCCTTTTCCGCCTGGCATCCGCCAGCCTGCTGCTCGCCCTCGGCGCCTGCGCCAGCCGTCCGCCAGAATCCGCGCCGGTCTCACCCTTCGAGCAGGACGTGATCGAGGCCACCGATGGCCTTGCCGGGCAATGGCGCGGCCTCAGCGGCTACCGCATGCACTGGCTGGCCGATACCGTCGCGCTCGGCCCGTTCGTCGACATGGCCGAGGCCGGCAGCACCATGGCTCCGGGCTATGCGCGTCCGCAAAGCGTGGCCACGGCCAGGGCGCGCCAGGTGGTGGCCCGTCACATCGACGCCGCCTTGCATGAGTTCAAATTGGTGCCGCAGGCCGTGCCAGGCGGCGCCTCGCCCGAGCTGCTGCTGAGCGCGAGCCTGGTTCCGATGGTGATCCCGATCTCCGCGGGCGCGGCCATCCCCGTGGCGTCGACCACAGAGCCCATGCTGGTGCTCACCCTGGTGCTGACCGATCTGCGCTCGCAGCGCATCGTGGCCCGCTGGCAGAAGCCCTTGCGCAACGAGCGCGGCAATGCCTTGCCAGCCGCCTTCGACGCGGCGAGCACGGTGCTGTTCAGGCAGTCCGACAGTGAGCGCGAGGCGCTGCTCTTCAATGCACCGGTGCCCACCCAGCTCGACGACGGCACCCTCGAAGGCGCCGTCGGCCTCGCGCAGTTGCACGAGGCGCAGGCGCGCTATGCCGCCGGTGACTACGCCAGGGCGTTGACGCAATTCCAGGCCGTCGCAGCCAAGTCGCCTGCGCTGGCCGCGCGCGCCTACAACGGCGAATATCTGGCCCAGCTGAAGCTCGGCCAGCCCGAAGCCGCGCGCCTGGCGTTCCAGCGCGTCGTGGCGGCCGGCCTGGCCAGCCGCAGCCTGGCGGTGAAGCTGCTGTTCGCGCCGGGTGAGACCGCCTTTTGGGCCGACCCCGAAGTGAGCGGACCGTATGCCGGGTGGCTGACCGAGATTGCACGCCAGGCGTCCGCCGCGCCAACCTGCGTCGAGGTGGCCGGCCACACCAGCCGCACCGGCGATCAGCGCTTCAACGAGACGCTGTCACTGGCACGCAGCGAACGCGTGCGGCAATTGCTGGCCGAATCGCAGCCTTCGCTGGCCGGCCGGATGCACGCCAGCGGCAAAGGCTGGACGGAAAACATCGTTGGCAGCGGCACTGACGACGCTCGCGATGCCATCGACCGCCGGGTCGAGTTCAAGATTGCAGACTGCGCCATCGCCGCAGCACCCTCGCCCGGTCCCTGAACCTGCGCCTTGCCGACGCCTTGCCAGCGGTGCGGCACCGCTGTTCGGCGCTGTTCAGCCCTGCTTCATCGGCTTCGCCGGCTTCTTCGCGCCACCAAGGCGCGACTCCTTGCCGGCCAGCAAGCGGACGATGTTCTCGCGGTGGCGATAGAACAGCAGCAGGCCCATGACGCAAATGCCGAAGGTGATGGCCTTGTCGGTGTACCAGGCGGTCTGGTTGCCCAGTACATAGAACACCGGTGCGAACACCGCCGAGACCAGCGACGCCAGCGACGAATAGCGGAAGAACACCGCGATGATCAGCCAGGTCGCCACGGTGGCCAGCCCCAGCAGCCAGTGCACGCCGAACAGCACGCCCAGCGCCGTGGCCACGCCCTTGCCGCCGGCGAAGCGGAAGAACACCGGGTACAGATGGCCGAGAAAAGCCGCCAGGCCGACCACCGCCACGCTGCCCTCTTCCATGCCGTAAGGCTTTCCGTACCAGCCGACCAGCGCCACGGGGAGCCAGCCCTTGAGGCCGTCGAGCAACAACGTGATGATGGCGGCCTTCTTGCTGCCGGACCGCAGTACGTTCGTGGCGCCGGGGTTCTTGCTGCCGAAGGTGCGCGGGTCCGACAGACCCATCACCCGGCTGACGATCACCGCGAAAGC
>JAQGNA010000419.1 GCA_028292075.1 Rhodoferax sp.
CGACGAGGTGAGCGACGCCCTGGCGACGACATGACCGCCGCCGCCGAGACCCTGGCTGCGCAGGTCGACGAGCTGAATGCATCGGTCGCGGTGTTCAAGCCGTCGCTCGCCTGACGGCTGCAGCGACTGACTGACTGACTGACCGACAGGGTGAATGCCGCGTCGGGCCGGGATTTGTCACCACCGGCCGACATCGGCCCAGGCCGTTCAGGCCTTCACCGGCGCGGTGTAGGCGATGAGCTTGCCCATGTTGGTCACGAAGGTGCTGACCGTGATCGCGGCCGGCCGTTCCTTCTTCACATAGGGCGGCGCCGCGGGTGGGTCTTGCGGATCGTAGGGCGATGTGTCGGTCTCGTCGCCGACGTTCTTGCTGCGGTAGGCCGTGCCGGTGTACGGGGCGGTCGTGCCCGGGCCCTTGTAGGCGTTGGTCACGGCAGTCAGCGGGGCCAGCCAGCGGTTCTGGCCGTCCATCGCCTCGACCACCGAATTGGCTTCGGCCTCGCTCACCGTTGGCGTGGTCATCACGCGGTCGGCGAACAGGTCGCCGAAGTCCACCTCGCGCAGCGAGTAGTAGCGCGGCAACGCACGGGCCGATGTGGCCTTCAGCGGAGACGCGGCCGTCATCTGCTGGATGGCGGTGTCGCTCATGCCGTTCAGGTCGGCAAAGGTCTTGCGCATGCCGGCGATGTCGATGTTGCGCCCTGCCGAGTAGTGGCTCAGCGTGTTGCGATGGTCGTGGTCGACGTAGTAGGCGCCGTTGTGGATGTTCGATCCATAGCGGTGCGGGAAGCGGCCGACGTTCGTGCCGAGCTCGATGAAGGTCGGATGCGTGCGGCCGGCCAGCAGCGGGTTCTCGGCAATCATCGCCGGCGTCAGCTTGCAGCTGTCGAGCCAGTCCAGGGCCTCCGGTATGCGCGCCAGGTAGCCGCGGTCGCCTGTGAGGCGGAAGTAGTTGAACAACTGCTGCACGTTGGTCTGGGTGGTGTGCGTGGCAAGCGCACGTGGCTCGTAGCTGCGGGCGCCCGCGGGCGCGCCGGCCGGCCGGCCGTTCTGGTCGGTGGCCAGGTGCTGCAGGCCCCAGCCGGCCTGCGGCCCGGGCTGCTGCAGGCGGCGCAGGCAGTCCATGGCGCGCACCACAGAGGTGTCGAGGCCGGGCTGGTTCAGCGCAAGGCGGCACATCAGCAAGAACTTGATGTTCTCGCCTGCGACGTCGTCATTGAAGGTGACATGGCTGGTGTAGTCGCCGTCTTCCATGCCGGCGGTGGCACCGGGCGGCAGCAGCTGCGGGTTGGGCGGCGGCATCGACGACACCGCGTTGGGCACTGGCGGATAGCGCTGGGGCCAGCCGCCGCTGGCGACACCCGAGGTGTATTGCGCCTGCGTGACGAAGCCGATGGCCTTCTGCACAGCGGCCTGGAAACGCGGGTCGCGCTTCTCGAGGAACATGCGGAGCAGGAACTGGGACGACACCGCCGTGCCCGCGTCGTCGAAGGTGGCGTTGCCGTAGTAGTGCTGGAACTCCTCCAGCCGCCAGCCGTTGGCGCCCACGGTGGCGTACCAGTCGCGCAGCGAGGCCTCGCCGGCGAAGTCGTAGATGTAGTTCCAGCCGCCCGAGGGATGCTGCGCCTCGATCAGTGCCAGGCCGGTGCGTTCGGCCGCCTGGTAGAAGCGCTCGTCGCCGGTGGCATGGTAGGCGTCGAGCATGGCGTGGCCGGCGGTGGGCGTGCCCGGCGGCTGGATCCAGCACATGGTGCGCCGGGCTTCCATTTCGCCCCAGCTGGTGGAGAGGTCGGGCGCATAGGCCCAGACGTAGCCACCCCGATATGACACGGTTTCGTCCATGTACACCGCGGCGCGGCGCATGGCCTGGCGCACTCCGTTGTCGGACGACGGTCCGTCGCCGCCACCGCCGCCGCCACACGCCGCAAGCGCGATGGGGGACAAGGTGGCAAGCACAAAATCTCTGCGTTTCATGGTTTGTCTCAGTGTGATGTGAATCGGCGGCGCGCCGAAAAGCGCCGGTCTTCCCGCGAGAGGCACTGATATGATGTCTTACAACATCAGCCGTGTAGCAGCCAAAAATGTGACACATTGAAAAACCGAGGCCAAGTTGTATGACAACACTTGGCCTGCTGGTATGCGTCTGTTCCAGGCGTCTGTCGCAGGCGTCAGGGCAGCGCCGGGCCTGCCCCGGTGCGCTCGACGATCAGCCGGTAGTGCTCGGGGCTGCGGTGTTTGGCGAAGTTGAAGACATGCTGGCGGAAGAATTCGCCGAGCTGCAGGTCTGCCTTGACGACAATGACCTCGTCGCCTTCCGACAGCGTGCGCGCTACGATCTCGCCGGTGGGCGCCACGATCACCGAACTGCCGATCATGTGGTGGCCGTCCTCCGAGCCGCACTTCGCCGCGGCCGCCACCCAAAGCGCGTTCTGGTAGGCGTTGGCCTGCAGCGAGATCAGGTGAGTGGAGGTGCGAAGGTGCACCGGTTCGTTCCAGTGGATGTTCTGCGACGGCGTGTTGTAGCCCAGCAGCACGATCTCCGCGCTCTGCAACGCCAGCACGCGGTAGGTCTCGGGCCAGCGGCGGTCATTGCAGATGCACATGCCGATGCGGGCGCCCATGGCGTCGAACACCCTGAAGCCGATGTCGCCCACCTCGAAGAATTTCTTCTCCAGGTGCTGGAACGGCGCCTCGGGCTTGTGATCGTCATGCCCGGGAAGATGAATCTTGCGGTACTTGCCCACAATGCGGCCGCTGCGGTCGACCAGGATGCTGGTGTTGAACCTGCGGCCCTCGGGCGTGAGCTCGGCATAGCCGAGGTAGAAGCCGATGCCGAGCCGCGCCGCCGCATCGAACAGCGGCTGAACGCGCGGGTTCGGCATCGCCGTCTCGTAGAAGCGGGCGTCGGCTTCGGCCTGTTCCATCCAGTAGCGGGGGAAAAAGGTGGTGAGCGCCAGCTCGGGAAACACCACGACGTCGGCACCCCGCGCCTTGGCATCGGCCATCATGGCCAGCAGCCGCTCCACCACCGATTCGCGGCTGTCCGCCAGATGCACGGGGCCCAACTGCGCCACCGCCAAACCCATGTACCGCTCTGCCGCCATGCC
>JAQGNA010000420.1 GCA_028292075.1 Rhodoferax sp.
GTCGCCGTGCCCGGCAGCAAGCGCACGCTGGCTTCGCCCGAAGGGCTCACCGATCTCGCCATCGGCGTAGAGGCCGACTCCTACCAGGAGCGCTGGCTGAAGGAACGCGAGAAGGACAACGTTGCCAAAGGCCGCAAGTCGCTGAAGATCTTGTCCTTCCCGACCGCGAGCGATGTGATGGCCGGCCTGCGCGCTGGTCAGTTCGACCTTGCCGCCTTCCCCAACTATGCAGGCGGCGCCTTCGTGAAGGCAGGCCAGGCGACCATGCTGCTGCCGGGCCAGGGCGCCTCGCCGACAATGATGAGCTTCCGCTCGAAGCCGGTTGCCGACGCCGTGGTCAAGGTCTTCAACGACATGATCAAGGACGGCACCTACGACCGCATCCTTGACGCCTATGGCATGACCAAGCTGCCCGAGAAAGTCATCGCGATCCGCGGCAACGGCCCCGTTTGAGCGAACGATCAAAGGCCTGATCGAGCGGCTCGATCAGGCCTTCAGCACATCAGCGCGTCAGGGAAGCCACCCGCGCCTCGCCCGCGGCGATGAGCAGGTCGATGTCGTTGGTGGCCAGCACGAAGCGCATGCCGGCTGCGATGCGGCGCGCGAGCAACGCCGCATCGGCAACGCCGCCCAGACCCGCCTGCTTTCCGTGCACCGCACATGCCGCGATCACCGCTGTGCAAGCCGCCTCAATGGCCGGGTCGCCGACCTGGCCCGGAATGCCCAGCTCCGCTGACAGATCGTTGCAACCGATCATCAGCACGTCGACGCCCGGCACCGCCGCGATGCTGGCGGCGTTGGCGATGGCGCGGGGCGATTCCAACATCACCACGCACAGGATCTCGCCATTGGCCACGGCCATCGCCTCGCCCGCCGGGTGGCGCACGTAGTCGAAGTGCGGCTGCAGGGCGAAGAAGGACCGCATCCCGAGCGGTGGGTACTTGCAGGCGCGCACCGCCGCCGCGGCCTCTTCCGCATCATCGACATGCGGCACCACGATGCCCTGCGCGCCGCCATCCAGCAGCCGCGCGATGTCGGGAGAGTTCTTGCCCGGCACGCGCACCAGCGGCGCGATGCCCAGCGGCAAGGCCGCGGCGGCGATGTTCGCGGCCGCCGTTGCATCGATGGCGGAATGCTCGATATCGATGAAGACGAAATCGAAACCGCAACGACGCGCCAGGCCGGCGGCAGCGGCGCCGACGATCTGCTGCACGCCCATGCCGAGCACGGCGGCACCGGCTTCCATCTTGCGGCGCGCCGCATTGGGACGGATCAACTCAGTAGCCCTCGACTTTGCCGCGCACCTGACAGAGGCCTCGCCCGGGTCGGTGGTCGTCGATAGGCGTGATGATGCGGCCGCTGCGGATCAAGGTCATGGTCATGTAAAACTTCCTTCTCATGTTGGCTCGGTGGTGTGCAGGCCGGCGGCCTTCAGTGCCTGCGCCAGCATCGCGACTTCGCTGTCCGGCAACGGCCCCATCGGTGGGCGCATCGCGTCGCTCGGGATGTGGCCGAGCAGCTTGAGGCAGGTCTTGAGCCGCGCATTGGCGTGGCCGCCGGGGGCCATGCCGTAGATCGCCTTTGCCAACGGGTAGATGCGGTCGTTGAAAGCGCGCGCAGCGGCAAGGTCGCCGGCCTGCATCGCGCGATAGAGGCCCACGACCAGCTCAGGCGTGACGCAGGCAAGGCTCACCAGGCTGCCAGCGGTGCCCAGTGCAAAGCAGGTCAGCAGGTGCTCGTCGCCCGACGCCATCACCATCACTTCAGGCGCTACCCGGCGCACCAGGCGCAGGTTGGCTTCGTAGGCGGCCGTTTCCCAACTGCCTTCCTTGATGCCGATCACGTTGGGCAATTGCACGAGGCGCTCGAGCACCTCGGCCGTATACCCCAGCGCACCCGCACGCACGCCGGCCTGGTAGATGAACAGCGGCAGCCTGCTGTTCGACGTGGCGATGCGGTGGTGGCGCACCGCAATTTCGGCGTCTAGCGAAAGCGCCCAGGAGAACGGCGGGAACACCAGCACCGCGTCGGCGCCGGCCGCTTCGGCGTCGTCGACATGGCGCTGCGCCTCCAGGCTGTCCTCGGCGTTGATGCCGCTCACCAGGATCGACCGCTGGCCGCAGACCTCCGCGGCGATCGCGGTCACGCGGCGCTTCTCCTCGCGCGAGAGCATGAAGTTCTCGCCCGCGTGGCCGTTGATGAGCAGGCCGGCCATGCCTGGCACGAAGGCGCAGGCCTCGAGATGGCGCGCCAGCGTGGTCTCGTCGATGCGCCCGTCGTCGTGCAGCGGACAGAGCGTGGCGGCATAGATGCCGTGGAAGGCGTGGGGGCGGTCGGGGATCATGGGCAGGCAGGTTTTTTCAGGCGCCGGGCATCGGCATGCCCAGCAGGCGGGCGGGTTCGAACAACGGCAGGTCGGGTGTCTGGCCTAGCATGTGCTGGGCCAGGATGCGGCCCATGAAGGGGCCGCTGGTGTAGCCGGAGTGGGCGCTGCCGACCACGTAGGCGTTTCGCACGCCGGGCACGTCGCCCACGATGGGCATGGCGTCGGCGGTTTCGGCCTCCAGGCCGAGCCAGATGCGCGAGACGCGCGCTTCGGCCAGCGCCGGCACGGCGTAGGCGGCCAGGCGCATGTTGCCCACCAGGTTCTGCGGCCGCGCCTCGACGCCGCCGCGCAGGCGGTCGCCCTCGCCCTGCCAGCCGCCGCCGATG
>JAQGNA010000440.1 GCA_028292075.1 Rhodoferax sp.
CGGTGCGCTTCGCGCTCCATCTGCCGCGCGAAATCGCGAGCGCTTCCTTCAAATGGCGTGTTGTTCACCGCCAGCAGTCTGGCGCGCAAGCTGGGGTCGCGCAGGGCGAGGGCCACTTCGGCATTAAGCCGATCGACCAAGCTTGGCGACGTTTGAGGCGGCGCGAACAGACCGAACAAAGAATCCAGGTTGGCCTCGGCATAACCCAGTTGGGCCAGGGTGGCGACTTCGGGCAGCACTGCCAGGCGCTGTGGGGCCCCCACCGCCAGCGCTGTCAAGCGGCCCGCACGGATGGCTTCGAGCTGCTGCGCAGCCACGTTGGTCGACAGCACTTCGAAGTGACCGCCCATGGCGTCATTCACTTGCTGGCCACCACCTTTGTAGGGAACATGCACGATCGTCCCGCCGCTGGCCCTGCGCACGCGTTCGAGGACCGTGTGGCCCGTCGTTCCCTCGCCGGTGCTGGCCCACCGGATGCCTCCAGGCTGCTCCCGCGCCTGCGCCAGCATGCCCGCAAAAGTGCGCCGCTGCAAAGCCGGGGTGCCCACGATCAGCACCGGTGTGCGCATCACGCCAGCCACCGGCGTCACGCGGTGCGGCCCGGCAGCACCTCGGCCCGCCTCAGCCGACAGCATCGAGACGGCGCTCGCCGCACCAAAGCCCAGCGTGTAACCGTCGGGCGCACTGCCTGCCAGCAACCGCATCGCCAGCGTGCCGCCGGCGCCGGAACGGTTCTCGACCAGCACGGGCACACCCAACAGCGTGGCCAGGCGCTCGGCCAAGCCCCGGGCCACCTGGTCGCTGACGCCGCCGGGAGGATAGGCCACCAGAATGCGGATCGGGCGCGTTGGCCAACTCTCCAGCGTCTGAGCATGCGCGGCTAGACTTCGCTCGATGCTTTCAGCGCGCACCGCCAAAATGGGTGCCAAAGCCAGTGCGGCCATCAGCAGGACCGGACGCCGCGTGTGCCAAGTCGTCTCCACTGGGGCCACCTCACGCCTTGCGGGCACGGTACTGCACTGCGATTTCGCGCACCAGCGACATGAAGGTGCCCATTGGGCCTTCGCAATCGGCCAGGCGGTAAACAAACGTGATCGGTGCGCCGAGCTTGACCGAGTCGGCCAGCGGCCGATAGGTGATGGCGTGCGGATGCGCCCCTTGCATTGAAGCGGGCACCACGGACAAACCCATGCCGGAGGCCACCAAATTGAGGTTGGTCATCATGCGGTCGACTTCGGCAGCCAGCACGACCTCCACGTCCTCGCGAGCGCAAGCCGCCAGCAAGTTGGCATACAGTCCCGGCGCGCCCGGCCGGCGCACCAGGATAAGGCGCTCGCCGTGCAGCTCCCTCAAGGCGACGGGCCCGGGTTTTCCGCGTGCCAGGCGGTGGTCGACCGGAATGGCCAGCACCGACGCCTCTTGCAGCAACTCCTCAAAGGCGACACCGGGCGGACGCGAGACCGGCACGCGCAGAAAGCCGCAGTGCAGGCGCGCACTGCTCACGGCCTCGGTGATCTCGGCTGCATTGTTCTCGCACACCTCCAGTTGAATGTCCGGATGGCGGCTGCGGCACTGTCGCAGGCACTCGGGCGTGAAGGGGTGGGCCGCGGCCGAGCTGGTGAACCCGATGGCCAGACGTCCGCGAATGCCCTGGGCAAAGTCCAGCATGCGCCCCTGCATCGCGGCGAAGTCGGCCAGCAACCGAGCTGCCTCAGCCTTGAGCTGGCGACCCGCATCCGTGAGCTCGACACCCTTGGGATGGCGGTTGAACAACACCATCCCCAGCTCGGTCTCCAATGCCCGAATCTGCTGCGAAAGCGGCGGCTGCTGAATGCCCAGCGTTTCGGCCGCGCGCGTGATGTGGCCGGCATTGGCAACCGCCATGAAGTAGCGCAGGTGACGAAGTTCGATATGCATGGCGTAGGGAGTCGTGAGTTTAAACATCTTTGCCATATTCTTTTGAAGTTTTCATAATCGCGCTGACTTGCCATAACGACAACACAACGGAGACATTTTCATGAGCCTGCCCATTTACCCCTTTACGCACCTGTCTACCCATCGGCACGCCGTGGCACTGGCTGCTTTGCTGTTCATCACCGGCTGTGGTGGCGGCACTGATTTGCCTGCCGTGGCCGCCTCCAGCGAAGCGGCCCCCAAGCCGTTCGCCTGCCCGGCGGCCGTGCCTTCGACTGCCACATGCCTTTCAGGCGTCGATTCCAAAGGCGCTTACTACTTGATCGCCAAGCCCGCCGAGTGGAATGGGCGCCTGGTGCTGCACGCCCATGGAGGCCCCGACCTGAGCGCCCCGACGGCCGAGCCGGTTGACGATCTGACCCGGTGGGCGGTCATGGTCAAGGCGGGCTATGCCTGGGCGGGTTCGAGCTACCGCCAAGGCGGCGTCGAGGTACGGGCCGCGGCTGAAGACACTGAGCGATTGCGGGGCATTTTTCGCACCCACGTGGCCCAGCCCATCAAGACCATCTTGCACGGCCAGTCCTGGGGCGCCGGCGTGGCGGCCAAGGCGGCCGAGATGTTCACGCCTCAGACGGTGGGCGAGCAGCCCTACGACGGTGTGCTGCTCACCAGCGGCGTGCTGGCCGGCGGTACCCGCTCGTACGACTTTCGCACCGACCTGCGGGTCGTCTACCAATACCTGTGCAACAACCACCCCCGGCCCACGGAGAGCCAGTACCCGCTGAACCTCGGTCTGCCCGCCGGCGTTGCCATGAAGCAGGCCGAGGTGAGCGTACGCGTCAACGAATGCCTGGGCCTGGACAAGCCCGCCGCTCAGCGCACGGCTGCGCAGCAGGCCAAGGTACAAACGATCGAAAATGTCATCAAGATTCCGGCCAGTGCCATCCAGGCCCACCTCAACTGGGGGACCTTGCACTTTCAGGACATCACCAGCAAGCGCACAGGCGGCGCCAGCCCGTTTGGCAATGCGGGCGTTAACTACACGGGCTCGAGCGATGATGCAGCCTTGAACGCCGGCGTGCTGCGCTACCGCGCCGACCCGACGGCGTACCAGCGTTTTTCCGCCGATA
>JAQGNA010000449.1 GCA_028292075.1 Rhodoferax sp.
CGACCAGGGTACTTGTAGCGGTCAAGGTGGAACTTGAAGGCGCCGTCGATCCGCGCGACGGCGGCCAACATGGCGGCCATGTCACCGTGAGAGGGCGCCAACCAGCCAGCCGGGTCGTTGCGGGCAAGGGCCCATCGCATGATGTCGAGGCTCTGATCGATGACCTTGCCTTCCGCGTCCACCAGAACCGGCACGGTCGCTTTGGCGGAAGCATGACGCAATGCTTCGGGCTTGTCGCGCAGCATCACCTCGCGCAACTCACACACCGTGCCGCTTGCCATCAGCGCAAGCCGTGCGCGGATGGCATACGGGCAACGGCGAAAAGAGTAGAGCACCGGCAGGCCGGCCACAGCGGTTGGATGGGTCATTCGCCCTCGGCGTGGACGTGTTGATCGTCGGCCTTGCGGCCGGGCTGACGGGCACCGAGGTGCGTTTGCTGGCGATCGCGCGCGAGCGTCATCTGCCGTTCACGTTCAAGCAGGTTGCGTTTCTCCGCGTCGCTGCGCAGGTCGTGACATCGGGCACAACTGACGCCCCGCACAAAGTGCGGTGATGCGCGGTCCTCGTCTCCAAGCGGGCGTCTGCACGAGCGGCACAATTCCAGGTCGCCGGGTACCAGGCCGTGGCCCACCGAGACCCGCTCATCGAACACGAAGCACTGGCCCCGCCACCGGCTCTCGGCTTCGGGCACCGTCTCCAGGTACTTCAGAATGCCACCTTCCAGGTGGTAAACCTCGCCGAACCCTTGCGCTCTCAGCAGGGCGGTCGATTTTTCGCACCGGATGCCGCCAGTGCAGAACATCGCCACCTTGGGCTTGCCCGCCAGTGGCTGGCCCGGTGCCGACGCCTGGCGCACCCAACCGGGCAGTTCGGTAAAGCTCGCAGTATGCGGATTGATCGCGCCATCGAAGCTGCCGATGCCAACCTCGTAGTCGTTGCGCACGTCGACCACCACCACTTCCGGGTCGTCGAGCAGGCGGTTCCAGTCTTCCGGCTTCACATACTTGCCCGCCATGGTCGTCGGGCTGATGTCAGGCACGCCCATCGAGACGATCTCCCGCTTGAGCCGCACTTTCATGCGGTAGAACGGTTGCAGCGCGCCATGGGCTGCCTTGTGCTGCAGATCGGCAAATGGCGGTTGGCAGCGCAGCCAGGCCAACACAGCCTCCACGCCTTGCGGAGTGCCTGCGATGGTGCCGTTCACACCTTCCGCGGCGAGGAGAATGTTGCCCAGTACGCCGTTGGCCGTGCAGACGTCGACCAGCGGCGCCCGCAACGAGGCGTACTCGGATACAGCGACGAACTTGTAAAACGCGGCAGTAAGGAATGGGCTCATCATGTAAATTGAAGCTGGCTCGACTGTCGCAAGCGACTGAGCGAATGGCCTTGTCGATTAACTTTACACGTCAAATGTTCGGCGGATCTAAGAGTCGCCCAGGCGCCGAAAAAGTTACCGAATTCAACAGGTTACAACGATCAGTTGGAAACGGCACAGTTCGTGCTTTATCTATGAGGGAAGGCGCCCTTGGCGTTTTATCTGGATATGTGACATTTGGCCTCAACTGCAGATTCCCCTCGGGTAGAGTTCGCGGCTGGCAAAACGGTTCGAGTAAAAAAGGCTTGGTATGAACGAAAATAACGAAAACGTCGGCAAAGATAACATCCCTCAGGCGCCCTCGTCGGCGCTGCCGCCCGTCCCTTCGTCTTCGCGTCGCCGACTCTTCAAACTTGGCGCGGCCGGGGTGCCGGTCGTGATCACCTTGGCCAGCAGCCCCGCCATGGCTTGGAATTGCAAGCTGCCGTCCGCGTGGGGCTCCGCTCCGGTTGCGAGTCAGGCTTCCGCGGCGCGGTACAACACCCAGTCCTTGGAAGGTGTTTGGACCATCAATAATTGGGCAAACGACACGCCGTCTGGGTCTGCCTCTCCATGGTCTGCCTTGAAAGCTGCGCCTTTCAAGATGACGTTCACGGACTATAAGACTGTGACGCTCAGTGAGTTGCTTGCGGCCACCGCGATTGCGTTGGTGCCAAAGGGGCGGAGCGGAACCGATCTCGCTTTCACGGTGCTGTCGTCAGGCACCGCCTTTGACAAGGCGATTTTGACTGCATTGCTGAATTATGCTGCGTCACCCGTGAAGGCCAACATTCAATCATGTGTCAACGGCACAGCCGCAAACCGCCTCGTTGACATGGCGCGGGGCACCTTCTTTCCATCCGGAGGAAGTGCCGCCAAGCCGTGGACTGACGACCAGGTTGTCAAGTACCTGAACAATAACTACATCGCGTTCGGTGGTTCACTGATCCCGTGAGTGGTTACCCGTGCTGGTATGGTCGTTGCGGGGAGCATCGGATCTCTCGGTGCATGCCTGGGAAGGCGAAGACGAGGTGGTTGCGTTCTCTGCGATCACCGGTGACACCCATCTGCTTGATGAATTCGGGTTGGCCATCATCCAGTCTCTGAGCGTCGGTCCCAGAACCACGCTAGAGTTGTCGGATCATCTTTCCAAGTTGGTTGATGGCGATGGCCTCGGAGACTTGCCTGCTCTCATCGAAGCCACTCTCGACCGGCTTCAACGCAGTGGCCTTGTGGTTTCATCCCCCCTTGAAAATATCTGACCTCCCCACAAAGGAACTTGCTCGGCGGTTGCGCAGTGGTGACGTGCTACTCGACATCCACCCGTTCGTTGCACGGATCAAGTCGGACGTTGCGCAACTGGTCCCCGACTTCGCGCTGGTCTACGCCGACTTCCCTCTCTGCGCACGGGAGGTGTTCGCTGACTTCCATATTGAAGTAAAGCGTGAATTCGGATTCCGCAACGGTTTCGGCCCACGCGCGGTCTTCAAGTCCGATGGCCGCCCATATTTTGTGCCGCTGTCACCCGGCCAGGCCATGGCCGGCCTGGAGTGGGGCCTCAACTGGTGTGTCACGTCGAACAGTCACCAGTACCTGATCGTCCACGCGGCCGTTGTCGAAAAAAACGGCAAAACGGCGGTTTTACCGGCGCCTCCTGGATCGGGCAAGAGCACTTTGTGCGCGGCCCTCGTGATGCGTGGCTGGCGCCTGCTGTCCGACGAACTCGCCCTGTACGACATCGATAGCGGCCTGGTCTATG
>JAQGNA010000458.1 GCA_028292075.1 Rhodoferax sp.
ACCACCGGCGCCAGCGAGATGCCGCAGTTGCCGACGATCACCGTGGTCACGCCTTGCGACAGCTTGGGCAGCATGGCCGGGCCATCGATGACGGCGGCGTCGTCATGCGTGTGCACGTCGATGAAGCCCGGCGCGACGACGCGGCCGGTGCAGTCGATGACGTCCGTCGGGCCGGCGTTCGCCAACGTCGCGGGGTCGATCTGGCCAGGCGCGGCCATCGCCGCAATGCGCTCGCCCACCAGCAGCACGTCGCCCAGCCAGCCAGGCCGGTCCGTGCCGTCGACGATCAGTCCGTTCTTCAAAAGCGTCGCTTGCGCCATGTCATTCCTCTTGGGGGTAGTCGTGCGGGCCGTGCGAGCCCGCGCCGACGTATTCGGCACTGTCGAACCCATGCTGTTCCAGCAACTGCCTGAACTGCTGCAGGCCGCGGGTTGCCACCGGACCGAGCTTCTGCGCCAGCCGGACCATCAAGATCTCGATCACCACCAGATGCGCCAGATAGGCTTCGGTGCCGACGCGCATCACCGCGTCCTGCGGCACCGACACGGCCAGCACCAGGTCGGCGATCTCCGCCAGCGGCGTGCCGGGCTGGGTCAGCGCGATCACGGTGGCGCCTTGCGATCGGGCGAAGCGCGCCGCCTCCAGCGTGTACGGCATGCGGCCCACATGCGAGATCACGAAGGCCACGCCGTCGGGCCCCAGCGTGCTGGCCGACACCAGTTGCTGGTGCGCGTCGAAGATGGCGTTGGCCGTGCGGCCCAGGCGGAACAGGCGGCTCTGCAACTCGCTGGCGGTAAAGGTGGAGGCCGCGCCGACCGAATAGCAGTCGATGCGCCGCGCCGAAGCCAGCCGCGTGGCCACGGCGTCGATCACGTCGGCGTCGAGCCTGCGGCCGAGCTCGGTGAGCGACGACACCGCGGCATGGACGATCTTGCTCGAGACGTCGCTCGCGCTGTCGTCGGCCAGCACGCTGCGGTGCAGGTAGGAGCCCGACACGGCCAGGTCTTGCGCCAGCGCCACCATGAATTCGCGCACAGAGTCGAATCCGAAGCTGCGGCAGGTGCGCACGATGGTGGGCATGGACACACCGGCCTGCTGCGCCAGTTGTTCCACCGTGGCCACCACGGCGGCGCGTGGGTCATCGAGCACGATGCGGGCGACGTTGCGCTGCGCTTCGGGCAGCTCGGGCATGCGGTCGCGCAGTTGCTGCAGCAGGTTGGCGGGGTGGCGCACCATGTCAGCGTCGCGCTTCACAAGGCAGGCCACACGGGGTGGACAGACTGGCCGACGCCATCGAGCCGAAAAAATTTCAACATGCTCAGAACCGCGTATCGACCGCACCCGACACCGACCAGTCGTCTTCGACCAGTGCCAGCCAGCGCCATTTGTCGAAGGTGGTGCACGGGTGAGAAATGCCCAGCGCCACGCGGTCGCCCACGGCGGGCACGGGGCCGGCGGGGTCGAAACGCAGGTAGGCATGCTGGTCGTTCAGGGCGCTGATGGCCCAGCCGTCGGGCGCGTCTGCGGCCCTGCGTTGGCCGCGCCGGGCCAGGCGCACGGGGATTGGCATCTCGAGGTCGTAGGAGACATCGCGGCGGCCGCAAGTCAACAGCGCCAGACCGGGCTCTGGCACCGACTGCACCATGGCCCACACCTCGAGCGCAGGCCGCAGCGAGGCGTCGAGCCCTTCGCGCTGCTCCACACGTTGAAGAAACCGGGCGTAGTTGCCGTGGTCGTGGGTGATGTAGCAGCCTGAGCGCAGCACACCCTCGACCGGCTTCGACAACCCCTGCGTGCGCAGCAGCGGCACCACCAGATCGAACACCGCCGAGCCGCCGGCGGTGAGCATGATGGTCGCATCGGCGAACAGGCCCTGTGCGTCGCACTGGCGGGCGGCTTCGGTCACACGGCGTACCAGCGCCGTCACCTCTTTCGCATCGTGTTCGCTGTCGCACTTCGCCACGCCACCCTCGTAGCATTCGATGCCGCCGAGCCGCACCGCGGAAGAGCGGGCCACGGCCTGCGCCAGCGCCACGGCTTCGTCGAGCGTGCGGCAGCCGGTGCGCTGGCCGGGCACGCCGATCTCGATCAGCGTGTCGAAGCGGCGGGCGGATTTGCGGCGCGTGGCCCAGTCCTCGATCAGCGCGAGCTGGGCCGGCGAGTCGACGAGGAACCAAACGCGCAGGTCTTCTTGCCGCGTGAGCATGGCATCGAGCCCGTCGAGGTCGGCGTCGCAGACCACCTGGTTCGCGATGATGGCGCGCCGGGCACCGGCCTCCACGCCGACCGACAGCTGGTAGATGGTGGCGAAGGTCAGGCCCCACGCACCCGCCGCCAGCTGCTGGCGGAACAGCGCCGGCGACATCGTCGTCTTGCCGTGGGGGGCGAACGACACGCCCTTGCGGGCCGCGTAGTCCTGCATCCAGGCCAGGTTGTGGGCCAGGGCCGAGCGGCGGATCACGGGCAGCGGATAGGCCAGGTCGTCGGCGAGCAGGTTCCAGCCCTTGGCGCCGAGCTCGGAGGCCAGGCAAGGCGCGGCGGTGAGCGGGTAGCTCTTGCTGCGGTGGTCGAGTGTGAAGTCTTGGGTCATGTTGAAAGCTTCGTTGCTGTTTTCCAGCAGGCATTGAAATGGCCCGTCGCCGTCTCCTGCAAGCGCATGTCGGCGCTGGCGCAGCGCTCTTCGGCGAGCGGGCAGCGCGTGCGGAACACGCAGCCCGAAGGCGGGTTCGCCGGGCTCGGCAGGTCGCCCTGCAGCAGGGGGATGGTACGACGCTGTGCGGGGTCGGGAATGGGTGCGGCGGCCAGCAAGGCGCGGGTGTAGGGGTGCTGCGGATTCGCGTAGAGCGATTCCGTCGGCGCGATCTCCATCACCCGGCCGAGGTAGTGCTCGACCACGCGGTCGCACAGGTACTCGACCACGTCGAGGTCGTGCGAGATGAACAGCAGGGTCAGGCCCAGCTGTTCCTTCAGCTCGCCCAGCAGGTTCACCACCTGCGCCTGGATCGACACGTCGAGCGCCGACAAGGGTTCGTCGGCCACGATGAACTTCGGCTCCACCGCCAGCGCGCGGGCAATGCCGATGCGCTGGCGCTGGCCGCCGGAGAATTCATGCGGAAAGCGTTCGGCATGCTCGGGCCGCAGTCCTACCTGTTGAAGCAGCTCATGGACGCGCGGCAGCCGCAGCTTGCCCTTGGCCAGGCCATGGGTGTCGAGCGCCTCGGCCAGCACTTCGCGGATGCGCATGCGCGGGTTGAGGCTGGCGTAGGGGTCCTGAAAGATGATCTGGATCTTGGAGCGCAAGGGCCGGTACTGCGACTGCGACAGCGCGGCCAGGTCCTTCACGGGGCCGTCGCCGTGGTACAGCATCTCGCCGCCCGTGGGCTCGACCAGGCGGGTCAGCAGGCGGCCGATGGTGCTTTTGCCAGAGCCGGATTCGCCGACCAGCCCGAGCGTTTCGCCCTTGCGGATGGCGAAGCTGACATCGTCCACGGCACGAACCGGATGGGTGCCGCTGCCGAAGTACTTCTTGAGGTGGCGGATCTGGACCAGGTCGTCATTCATAAGCGCTTCCGCGAGCGCGGCGCCCGTGTTGTCTTGCCCCCTCTCCCGCACGCGGGAGAGGGTTGGGGTGAGGGTCGATTCGGAGATCACGGATGCCGCAATGGTTGACGCGGCGATTCCCTGGATGTTCGCTCCCTCCCCTCCCGGGGGAGGGTTGGAGTGGGGGCGGGCTGTCGCAGCCGCGTTTGCTGGACGCCCCGTGCCCCCATCCCGACCTTCCCCCGGAAGGGGAAGGAGCAAGGCAGAAGCCATCTCGCTGCGCCGGGTATCTCGACCCGGCAATACCGTGTTCATGCCATCTCCTCGCGGTTGATACAACGCACCATGCGTGCAGAGCCGGCGGCTTCCAACGGCGGCATCCCCGCATCACACGCGGCCAGTTTCCGGTGGCAGCGCGGCGCAAACGCGCAGCCCGGCGGCGGCGCCAACGGGCTCGATACCTGACCGGGGATCGCCACCAGCTTGCGGCGGCCGACATGCGCCACGCCTTCCTGCAGTTCCTTCTGCCGCGCCACGCCGGGCAGGCAGGCCAGCAGGCCCTTGGTGTACGGATGCTCGGGCCGCGCGAACAGGTCGTGCACTCGCGCCGACTCGACGATGCGGCCGGCGTACATCACGGCCACCGCATCAGCGTACTGCGCCACCACGCCGAGGTTGTGCGTGACGAACAGCATGCTCATGCCGGTCTCCTTCTGCAGCCGGCCCATCAGCGCCAGGATCTGCGCCTGGATGGTGACGTCGAGCGCGGTGGTCGGCTCGTCGGCGATCAAGAGCGTGGGGTTGCAGGCCATGGCCAGCGCGATCATCACCCGTTGACGCATGCCGCCCGACAGCTGGTGCGGGTATTCGTTCACGCGTTGCGCAGCGGCCGGAATCTCGACCAGCTCCAGCATGCGGCGCGCATGGGCATGGGCCTTGGCGCGGTCCATGCCGAGATGCAGCCGCGCGGATTCCGCGATCTGCTCGCCCACGGTCAGCACCGGGTTCAGGCTGGTCATCGGTTCCTGGAAGATCATCGCCAGCTCGTTGCCGCGCAAGGCACGCTTTTGCGACTCGGGCATGGCCAGCAGATCGACGCGGCGGCCGTCGCGCTGCACGAACCAGGCCTGGCCGTTGACTTGCGCCTGCGAGGTCTTGGCGTGCAGGCCCATCAGTGTGAGGCTGGTGACCGACTTGCCCGAGCCCGACTCGCCGACCAGGGCCAGCGTTTCGCCGGGGTGGATGGCGAACGACACGTCCGCCACGCTCTGGATGCGGCCTGCGTCCGTTGCAAAGGAGGTGGACAGCCCCGAGACCTCCAGCCGCGCCGACGTGGCAGGCACCGCATCGGTCATCGAAGGCAAGGCAGCCTGAGCGCCGGGCCGCCCCAAGCCAGGCGCGGCCCCCTCGGGGGGCAGCGTCGTACACGAAGTGACAAGCGTGGGGGCTTTATTCATACGGCCTTCTTCAATTTAGGGTCGAGCAAGTCGCGTACGCCGTCGCCGAGCATCTGCAGCGACAAGGCGGTCAGCACGATGGCGAGACCCGGGGAAAGAATGGTCCAGAAAGCCTTGTCGGCGTATTCCAGGCTGCCGGCGATCATGGTGCCCCAGGTGGGGATGTCGGGCGGCACGCCGACGCCGAGGAACGACAGGCCCGCTTCGGCCAGGATCGCGTAGGCGAAGATGAAGGTCACCTGCACCAGGATCGGCGACATCAGGTTCGGCAGGATGTGCTTCCACAGAATCTTCGGCGTGCGCACGCCCAGGGCCCGGGCCGCGTCGACGAACAGCAGCTCGCGCAGCACCAGCGTGGCGGCCCGCACCACCCGCGCCACCCGCGGCGTGTAGACGATCACCAGCGCCAGCATCACGTTCCACAGCGACACGCCGAGGATCGAGACGAGCGCGATGCCCAGCAGGATGTCGGGGACCGACATCATCGCGTCGACCACCCGCATGATCGGCGCGTCGAGCCGGCGGAAGAAGCCGGCGAACATGCCCATCAGCGTGCCGAACAACACGGCGCCGGCGGCGGTGATGAAGCCGATCAACAGCGAATAGCGCGCCCCGTGCACGATGCGCAGCATGACGTCGCGGCCCAGTTCGTCGGTGCCGGCCCAATGCGTGGCCGACGGTTCGCGCAGGCGTTCGCTGATCGACAGCGCATTCGGGTCGGCGTCAGAAATCCACGGGTACACGACGGCGATGCCGACGACGACGAACAGCGCGATGGCCGAGGCCAGCACGACCTTGCGCGCGAAGAGCCGGCGCAAGGTGGCGGCCATGCGACCCCAGGAAGATGAAGTGTTCATTTGGACTCCAGACGGATGCGGGGATCGACCAGCGTGTAGATGAAGTCGATGGCCAGATTGATGAACACGTAGATGGCCGCGATGACCAGCAGCGTGCCCTGGATCACCGGGTAGTCGCGCCGCAGCACCGCGCGCACCACCAGGTTGCCGACGCCGGGCAGGTTGAACACCGTCTCGGTGACGACCGTGCCGCCGATCATCAGCGCCATGGTGAGGCCAAGCACGGTGACGATGGGCACGAGCGCATTGCGCAGCACATGCTTGACCATGATGGTGCTTTCCGCCAGGCCCTTGGCCCGTGCCGTGCGCACATAGTCTTCGCCCAGGATGTCGAGCATCGAGGCGCGGGTGAAACGGATGATGAGCGCCGAGTTGAGCACGCCGAGCACCAGGGCCGGCAGCATCAAATGCTGGA
>JAQGNA010000466.1 GCA_028292075.1 Rhodoferax sp.
CGCAACTACTACGCCGCCGTGCCGAAAGAGCTGGTGAACGCCGCGCGCATCGACGGCGCGGGCTTCTGGCGCATCTTCTTCCGCATCATCGTGCCGCTGTCGACGCCCATCGTCATGGTCACGCTGATCTGGCAGTTCACCAACATCTGGAACGACTTCCTGTTCGGCGTGGCCTTCAGCGGCGCCGACAGCAAGCCCATCACCGTCGGCCTGAACAACATGGTCAACACCAGCAGCAGCGTCAAGAGCTACAACGTCGACATGGCGGCCGCGCTCATCGCCGGCCTGCCGACCATGCTGATCTACATCCTCGCCGGTCAATATTTCGTCAAGGGACTTACAGCTGGCGCTGTGAAAGGTTAAACAAATGGCATCCGCACTGCAAATCTCCGGCATCCGCAAGACCTTTGGCCACGGCGACAAGATGGTCGAGGTGCTGAAGCGCATCGACATCGACGTGGCCCCTGGCGAGTTCCTCATCCTGGTCGGGCCCTCGGGCTGCGGCAAGTCCACGCTGCTCAACATCATCGCCGGCCTGGAAGACCCGACCGAAGGCGCGGTGCGCATCGGCAGCCGCGACGTGGTGGGCGTGCCACCGGCCGCGCGCGACATCGCCATGGTGTTCCAGAGCTATGCGCTCTACCCGACGATGAGCGTGGCCGACAACATCGGCTTCGCGCTCGAGATGCGCAAGGTGCCCAAGGCCCAGCGCACCAAGCGCATCGGCGAGGTGGCCTCCATGCTGCAGATCGAGCACCTGCTCGATCGCCGGCCGTCGCAGCTCTCGGGCGGGCAGCGGCAGCGCGTGGCCATGGGCCGGGCGCTGGCACGCGAGCCGCAGCTGTTCCTGTTCGACGAGCCGCTGTCCAACCTCGACGCCAAGCTGCGCGTGGAAATGCGGGCCGAGATCAAGCGCCTGCACCTGGCCAGCGGCATCACCAGCGTCTACGTCACCCATGACCAGATCGAGGCCATGACGCTGGGCAGCCGCATCGCGGTGATGAAGGGCGGCGTGTTGCAGCAGCTGGGCACGCCCGACGACATCTACCGCCGGCCGGCCAACACCTATGTGGCCACCTTCATCGGCTCGCCCACCATGAACCTGATCGCCGGCCGCGCCGCGGGCGGTGGCCAGAGCGCGAACGCGGCCCAGGGCCAGTTCGACTTCGAGGCGGGCAGCCTGCCGCTGCGCTGCCCTTCGTCGGTCGACGGCACCCTGATGGGCCTGCGGCCGGAGCACATCAGCCTGACCGACAACCCCAGCTGGCGCGGCCAGGTGAGCCTGGTGGAACCCACCGGCGCCGACACCTTCGTGGTGGTGCAGACCGGTGCCGGCAATGTCACCGTGCGCACCTCGCCCGAGACCCAGGTGCGTCCGGGCGACCAGGTCGGCCTGGCGGTGAACGCCGACAACGTCAGCTGGTTCGACGCCAAGAGCGGCGCCCGGCTCTGAACCTGGCGCGGCCGAGCCCACCGGCCGCGTGAGCGCCACGGTGTGAATCAGCTGTTGACCAACGCTGCCGCGGGCAGGCTCATGCGCACCCGCAGCCCGCGCGGCGCCACGGCGGTCGCGTCCACCGTGCCGCCGTGCCGCTGCACGATGCCTTCCACGATGGCCAGACCGAGGCCGCAGCCGCCCGGCACCTCGCTGGCCCGCCAGAAGCGCTCGAAGGCATGCGGCAGCTCGTCGGGCTGGAGGCCCGGGCCGTCGTCTTCCACCTCGATTTCCACCCTGTCGCCGGCCTGGCTGTGGCGCGTGCGCAAGGTGACGGTGGCGCCGCGGCCGGCGTACTGCAGGGCGTTGTCGATCAGGTTGGACAGCGCCTCGCGCAGCAGCAGCCGCTCGCCCGGAACCACCGCGTTGTCTTCGCCTTCGTAACCCAGGTCGATGCCGGCGGCAATCGCCCGCGGCGTGCCTTCCCGGGCCACCTCGCGGGCTAGCGCGGCCACGTCCACCGCCGCAAGATTGATGGCGGACTCGGTCCGGGCCAGGGACAGCATCTGGTGCACCAGGTGGGCGCTGCGCAGGGCGCCGGCATGCACCTTCAAAAGCCGCTCGCGCAGCGCCTCGGGGTCGGTCTCGCGCAGGGCCAGCTCGGTTTGGCCAATCAGGCCGGCGAGCGGCGTCCGCAGCTGGTGCGCGGCGTCGCTCAGAAAGCGTTTTTCCTGGCGCACGCTGCGCTGCACCGCGGCCAGCAACTGGTTCACCGCCCCGGCCAGCGAATGCACTTCGAGCGGTGCCTGCGTCAGCTCGATGGGCGCGAGCGTGCTGAGCGCACGTCCGGTGCGGTCGCCCAGCGAAGCCTCCAGCTTTTTCAGCGGCAGCAAGCCACGGCGGATGCCGGCCGTGATCAGCACCGCCAGCAGGCTGCCGGTGAGCAGCAGCGGCAGCAGCATGTCGGCCACCAGTTCGCGGGCGATGCGGCGTTGCACGGTCAGGCTCTTGGCGATCTGCACCCGCAGGCGCTGCGGCGCATCGGCATCGCCGTAGTTCACCTCCAGCAGCGCCACGCGCACCGGCTGTCCATCGAGTTCGGCGTTGTAGACGCGCACCTCCCCGGCCGGGAGCGGGTTGGCCAGCGGCGGAGGCGGCGGCATGCTGCGGTTGCCCAGCACGAACTGGCCCGGCGGCGACGACACCATGTAGCGCACCCGGTCAAGCGGGTCCTGCTCGAGGATGTCCTGCGCGGCCCGCGGAAAGTCGACCAGCAGGCCCGAGCCCATGGGCTTGACCTGCCGCGCCAGCGAACGCACGGTTTCGGTCAGCGACTGGTCGATGGTGCTCTCGGCATAACTCAGGGCGATCCGGTAGGCGAGGGCGCCGCCCACCAGCCACAGCAGCACCTGCGGCAGCAGCAGCCAGAGCAGCAGCAGGCGCTTGAGCGACAGGCCGGGCGGCTGTCCCGATGTCGGCGTGGGCGCATGTCCACGTTCGTTGACCTGGTTCATGGCGTGCTTTCAGCGGACCGGGAAGGAGGCCGCCGCATGCCGGCGCGGTTGGCTCGGGGTAGCGATAGCGGTAGCGGTCCAGGTTTCACTCGAGCAGGTAACCGAGACCGCGCACGTTGCGGATGTTCAGCCCCGAATCGCCCAGCTTGCGCCGCAGGCGGTGCACATACACCTCGAGCGCGTTGGAGCCCAGGCCGGCACTGCCACCGCCCTCGGCCGGCTGCGCCTGCCAGGCCGTCAGCACATCTTCGCGGCTGACCACCTGGCCGGTGTTGGCCACCAGCAGCGCCAGCAGCGCCCATTCGCGCTGGGTCAGGTCCAGGGGCTCGTCGCCGAGCCATGCGAGCGGCTGCACCGGGTCGACCCGCAGGCGCCGGCCGCTCGGCTCGGCCAGTTCGAGCGAACCGCCGAAGGCCGGCAACCGGGAGCGGCGCAACAGCGCCAGCAACCGGGCCTCGAGCTCGGCCATGCTGAAGGGTTTGGTGAGGTAGTCGTCGGCGCCCGCGGTGAGGCCCTGCACGCGGTCCTCGACGCCATCGCGCGCCGTGAGGATCAGCACCGGCAGTGCCAGCAGCCGCCGACGGATCCAGCGCAGCACCTCCATGCCGTCGACCACCGGCAGGCCGAGGTCGAGGATCACGCCATCGAAGCGCACCGCCTCGAGCTGCGCCTGGGCCAGGGCCCCGTTTGCCGCGGTGGCGACGCTGTGGCCAGCCTGCCCCAGCTGCGCCGCGAGCGCATCGCGCAGCAATTCATCATCTTCGACGATCAGCAGGTGGGCCATGGGCCGAGCATACCGCGACACGTTTGGCACGACATCGCGCGCCCTTTGCGAAAGCCGCTCCAAGGGCCGGTTGCTATAGTTGCCCCGCCCGGCATTCCGGCCGGGCTTCCACGGAATGCCGCAGCGCGTTTCGACCGCTGTCGTTTCAGCATCAACCTCCCCCCATTCCATGAACCTGCCCGAGCCAACGGTCTCGACCACGCGAGCCAGTTTGCAAGCGAGTGTGGATGCGAGTGTCGTCTCCAGCCCGATCGCTAGCCCCACCCCCAGGCCTCCGGTGCTGGTCAGCATCCTCAACTGGAACGGCCTGGCGGACACGCTCGTTTGCCTCGCTTCATTGCGTTCAGATGGCGAGGCGCAGTTCGACACCGTGGTCATCGACAACGGCTCCACGGTGGACGAAAGTGTCGAGATCGGCCGCTTGTTCCCGCGGGTCGAATGCATCCGCCTCGCCGACAACAAAGGGTTCGCCGGCGGCCAGAACCACGGCATGGCGCTGGCCATGGAGCGCGGCTACGAGGCGGTGCTTCTGCTCAACAACGACTGCGAGATGTCATCAGCTGATGTCGATGCCCTGTGGCATAGCCTGCAGGCCGATGCCACCCTGGCGGCGGTGTCTCCGCTCATCTACTGGTTGCACGACCGGCAGCGGCCGCAGATGGTGGGCGGATGGATCGACTGGGCGGAACACACGGCCCGCCGCCCATCGCTGCCGGGTGTCGCCAAGCCGGCCGGTGCGCCAACCCTTTTGAACGGCACGGCGCTGTTGCTGCGATGTGCGTCGCTCGAGAAGATCGGCCTGCTCGACGAAGGCTACTTCGCTTACTACGAGGACAACGACCTCAGCGCGCGCCTGGCGGTGCATGGCATGGGCGCCGCCTATTGCCCTAACTCCATGGCGTACCACCACCAGCGGCCCGCCGACCAGTACAGCGCCTTCGCCCTCTACCTGAGCGCCCGCAACGCCTGGACCTTCTGGCGCCGGCACACGCCGGCGGAACACCGCAAGTCGCTGTTTCGCCATGTGCTCGCGCAGAACCTGATGGAGATCACCCTGCTCAAGCGGGCGGGTGAAACAGCCAAGTGCCATGCGGTCGTGGCGGGTTTTTGGGACGCGCAACGCCACCGCACCGGCGTACCGCCCAAGGCCTTTCGCAGCCCCTTTCTGCTGCGATGGGCCATGGTGGCGGCGCCCTATCTGCTGTACCAGCTGGTGCGCAGCCCGGGGGACCTGGTCCGCGCCAAGTGGGGTGCGCTGGCGGCGCGGGTGAGGTGAAGTTAAGGCGGCAGGGTAAGGCCCTGCAGCGTTTCATCTCACGAATCCTCATTCGTCCAGCGTCACCTGGAAGCTGCTGATGGCCGGAAAGGTCTGGACCGATGCGCCCATGCCCGCGAGTGGCAGGCTGGTGCGTTCGCGCAGCGTCACCGTGCGGCCGTCCGTGGCGGTGACGGTCATGGCGGTGCGAAGGTTGTAGCCGGCGCGAGGCACGTTGATGGTGATCACGTCGTTGTAGTCTGGCGCGCCCGATGCGGTGGTCTGGGTCCGGGTGACCGCGCCAGTGGTTGCGTTCACGGCGGCGATGATGGCCTTGTTGCTGATGTCGAGCGAAGTGGTGAGCCACTGGTCGTTGAGGCGGATGCTCCAGCCGGAAGGGTTCACCGTGCCTACCGCCGGCAACGTCAGGGTGCGCTTCTTGGTCCACACCGTCAGGCTGCCGCCGCCGCCGAGCGTCAGCAACATCAGGTCGCCGCTGCCCGAGCGGTAGGCGAAAGCGCGTTCCGTCCAGGTGTTGGTGCCGGTGCCATTCCAGTCGAAGCCACCGGCACTGTTGGTCACCAGGTTGATCGTGGTGGTGCTGACGGCGCAGGTGTCGGTCGCCGTGCCGCCGGTGCAGTCGTTCAGGTTGGTGAAGGCGCCCCCACTGCTGACGTCGGCCGTCAGGGCATGCGGCACATAGGCGGTGCCAGCGCCGTTCTTCTCGAAGCCGAGCGCATTCCAGCTGCCTGCCAGCTCGGACACCGCGATGGTCTGCTTGGGGATCAGCAGCGTCAGCCCGGTCTTGCCAGCCTCGGTGTTCACACCCATGAGGATGCCTGCCCGAGACACCACGAATTGATCGCCGCCGATGGTATACCGGCAGTTGCCATTGGCCACCAGCGTGCCGCCCCCGGTTGGATCGGTCGGATCGGTGAAGGTCAGGTTGGCGGCGTTGAACGACACCATCCCCAGCTGATCGGCCAGCGTCGCGCCTTTTTGCGGACTGAAGAAGACATAGTCGCCGGTGCGCAGGGCCGTGCAGTTGTTGGCGGCAGTCTTGAGGAGCAGGTTGGCGGGAAGCCGCGGCGTGTGGTCGACGACCGTCGTGCCCG
This sequence comes from Rhodoferax sp., assembly GCA_028292075.1. The sequence continues at coordinate 6,104 of JAQGNA010000466.1, forward strand.
GTGCCGTGGCGGCGGGCGAGGTGGCGGCCACGGTGGTGCTGAGTTCGGCCAGGGTCGTGCCGGTCGAGGCGAGCTGATTCTGGACCGCATCCAGCACACCGTCGTATCCGCTGTGGCTGCCGGCCGTGATGGGGCCCGCCACCAGGTCGGTCACGCCAGCGGTGTTGATGCCGGCCTGCGTCAGCGTGTTCAACACCGAGGTCTGGGCGGTGGCCACGTTGGCGGCGGTCACGGACGAGGCTGTGCCGGCACTGAAATTGTTGAAGAAGGTGGCCGGGTCGCCACCGGTGAGACTGGCCACCACGAGTTGGGTCAGCGGCGTGATGTTGGCGGTCTGGGTGTTGCCCCCCGTCGGCGTGGCTGTGGTGACGGAATACAGCGCCGTCTTGCCGTCGGCGCTCGCCGCGCGCAATGCGCAGGGCAGCGTCACGCTGGCGATGTCTTTGGTATAGGTGCCGGTGGCAGAGGTGGTCGTGCTGCCGTTGCCGCTGACACAGCTGATGCTCACGGCGGCATTGGCCATGGCCGCGCCGGTCGCCGCGGTTCCCTTGAACGTGGTCACGGTCGGTGCGGCCACGACAGGCGCGGGATCACCACCGCCTCCACCACCGCCGCAGGCGGACAGGCCCAGAAGAAGAATGCTTCCCGCGATACGAGGGAGTGACGGGTTGTTGTTTCTCATGGAATGCCTCATTCAAACGATTGATGAACTCCGACTTGCGAAGGGTCAATGGCATTCTTTTGAAGTCCGCAAATTGCAACAATAGTGCAAATGCACCAGCGGTCGTTCATTCGGTGGATGTCATCTTGAACGACCCTTGCCCGGGTTCGCCGGTTCGCCGGTTCCCCGCTCGCGCCTGCGCATGTCCAGCGGAAAGGATGACACCATGGCCACTGTCTCCGTCGCCCGATTGAACATTGACGAAGCGATTTTCAGCCTCTACGCGCTCGCCCAGGAGCTGCATGTCGCGGTGTTCCAGGAGGTTGCGTTGGGCATGCTTCAGCGGATCTCATCAGTTGGTGAACAGCCCGGTGCGATGTCGACCGATGACCGCCTCCCCTTGGCGCCCCTCGTGGTGTTTCTGGAACGCCACCGAAAGGACATGGGGTTCAACGCGCAGCCTGTCGAGACCCGGTCCCGGGGCTGTGTGCACGCCGACGCCGACGCGCAAGGTGGCGCCCAGACGTCGAAGGGCTGGTTGATCCGCCACGTCATGCAGGCGCTGGCGCTCAACCGAGCCATGCACCTGCAGCGTGTCGCCGGTGCGGCTCAGACCCTCTCGCACTGCGGCTGGGCCATTGCCGATGCGGCTGGACAGCTCTATCACGCCGATGCCACCTTCCATGCGCTTGCGCGAGACGAATGGACCGGCTGGGCCGGGCGCAGTCTGCCAATCAGCCTGCTGGGCAAGCTGCGCGAGGGTATGGAGACGTTCAATGGCAGCGCCACGGTCATTCGCGTGTACCTCGACGGCGGCCTGCTCTTCATGCGAGCGCGGGCTCGCTGTCGGTTCGACCACCTGACTGCGCGCGAGCGCGCCATCGCACAGCGCATCGCCTGTGGCGAAACCCACAAGGAAATCGCACAAGCCTTCGAGCGTTCCCCAGCCACCATCCGCAATCAGATCCAGACCATCTACGACAAACTGCAGGTCACCAGCATCGCCACGCTGATCGAGGCCTTGCGCCAGGGAGAGTGAAGCGTTCCTGTCCAGCGGTGGTTACCATCGACCGCATCTGAAAGGGACCTATGAAATTCGAGGCTGTGCTGTTCGACTGCGACGGGGTGCTGGTCGATTCGGAACCCATCACCAACGGCATCTTGCGCGACATGCTGGAAGAACAGGGCTGGGTGCTGACGCCGGCCGAATGCATGCACATCTTTGTGGGCAAGGCGGTGAAGGACGAGGTGGGCGCCATCGAGGCCAACACCGGCAAACCTGTCACCGAGGCCTGGATGGCCGAGTTCCGCGCAAGGCGCAACCAGGGGCTCGAAGAGCGGCTTCTGGCCGTGCCGCTGATCCATCCGGCGGTCGAGGCCATTCACGGGCACCATGCCGGCCGCATCGCCTGCGCGTCCGGCGCCGACCGCTTCAAGGTGGAATTGCAGCTGGCCAAAGTGGGCCTGATGCGGTTCTTCGAGGGCCGGGTCTTCAGCGGACACGAAACGCCGCGCTCCAAGCCCTTCCCCGACGTCTACCTGGCCGCGGCAACGGCCCTGGGCGTCGATCCGGCGCGTTGCGCGGTGGTGGAAGACACCGTCACCGGGGTGATGGCCGGCGTGGCGGCAGGCGCCACGGTGTTCGGCTATGTGCCCGGCACCCCGGAGCACGATGACCCGCATCCGCTGCTGGCGGCAGGCGCCACGGCGATTTTCGGCAGCATGGCCGAGTTGCCTGCGCTGGTCTGCTGAAGGTAAATTCTCGGCCGTCCCAGGGCGGTGCGGCGGTGCAGCCGGTATTGCCTAAGATGCGGTGACGTCCCCCCAGGACACGAGCCCGAAGGCATCAGACAGGAGACAAGGCCATGACCGAACCGCACCTGACCCGCAGCATTGCCGCCGGCGCCACCGACGTCGCGCTGATCGAGTCCACCATGGGTGACTTCTTCGACGCCATGGTGGCGCGCCAACCCGACCGCGAGGCACTCGTGAGCCGCCATCAGGGCCGGCGCTACAGCTACCGCGCCCTGCAGACCGAAGCGAACCAACTGGCAAGCGCCTTGCTGGACGCGGGGCTTCGGCCAGGCGACCGCGTGGGCATCTGGTCGCACAACAACGCGGAGTGGCTGCTGATGCAACTGGCCACGGCCAAGGTCGGGTTGATCCTGGTGAACATCAACCCGGCCTATCGCGCGTCAGAGCTTGAGTACGCGCTGAACAAGGTCGGTTGTCAGGCCTTGGTGACCATGCCGCGCTTCAAGACCAGCGACTACCTCGGCATCCTGCGCGAGCTTGCGCCCGAGCTCGGCACCGCAGTGCCAGGCCAGCTGCAGGCCGCGCGACTGCCGCAGCTGCGCACCGTGGTGTGGATCGACGTGGCGGGGCAGGGCGATGAAGTGCCTGGCGCGTTGCGGTTTACCGAGCTGCTGTCGCGCGGCGATGCGGCCGACCCCCGGGTCGATGCCATCGGCCGCACGTTGTCGGCGCGCGACCCGATCAACGTGCAGTTCACCAGCGGCACCACCGGCTTCCCCAAGGGCGCCACGCTCACCCACCGCAACATTTTGAACAACGGCTTCTTCATCGGCGAATGCATGCGCCTCACGCCGGACGACCGGCTGTGCATTCCGGTGCCGCTGTACCACTGCTTCGGCATGGTGCTGGGCAACCTGGCCTGCCTGACGCATGGCAGCACCATCGTCTATCCGAACGATGGCTTCGATGCGCTCAGTGTGCTGGAAACGGTGCAGGCCGAGCGCTGCACCGGGCTGCATGGCGTGCCCACGATGTTCATCGCCGAGCTCGACCATCCGCGCTTCAGCGAGTTCGATCTTTCCACCTTGCGCACCGGCATCATGGCCGGCTCGCCGTGCCCGATCGAGGTGATGAAGCGCGTCGTGGCCGACATGCACCTGACGCAGATCACCATCGCCTATGGCATGACCGAGACCACCCCGGTGAGCTGCCAGAGCTCCACCGACACACCGCTCGACCGCCGCGTCGCCACCGTGGGCACGGTGCAGCCGCACCTCCAGGTGAAGATCATCGACGCTGGCACCGGCGAGGTCACACCACCGGGCGTGTCGGGCGAACTGTGCACCCGCGGCTATGCGGTCATGCACGGCTACTGGGGCGATGAAGCGCGGACCCGCGAGGCCATCGACGCCGAAGGCTGGATGCACACCGGCGACCTGGCCACGATGGACGCCGAAGGCTATGTCAACATCGTCGGACGCATCAAGGACCTGGTGATCCGCGGCGGCGAAAACGTCTACCCGCGCGAGATCGAGGAGTTTCTCTACCGCCATCCGCAGATCCAGGACGTTCAGGTGGTCGGCGTGCCCGACGCGCGCTACGGCGAGGAGTTGTGTGCCTGGGTCATTCCCCGCCCCGGGCAAAGCCTGACCGAAGACGCCGTGCGCGACTTCTGCCGCGGCCAGATCGCGCACTACAAGGTGCCGCGCTACGTGCGCTTCGTCGACCAGTTCCCGATGACCATCACCGGCAAGATCCAGAAGTTCCGCATCCGCGAGATCATGAAGCAGGAGCTGGGGCTGGCCGAGGGCCGCACGGCCTGATTCCCATCGCCATGCGGCATGGCCCGAGGCCACGCCGCAGTCCATCGCAGCCTGCGCCATCGCCGGCGCAACGTTGACAACAGACCTGCGGCCGCGTCGCCGCAGCAAGGGATTCCGGCAATGGCGCGGCAGGCCCCGCGGCCGGACACTGGCGCGTCCGCCCTGGTAGCGCCCGCCCGAAGCGATGGCGGTCCGACCGAGGCGGTCTCATTTTTTCCCCTAGAATTGACGTTTACGTAAACGTCAACTGTCGAAGCCGGGTGCCGTGCCGGAAGAGACGGCCTGAAATAGAACGAGAAGGAAGCCGCATGCCCATTCTGGAGACTCAACTCAATTCCCGTTCGGCCGACTTCCAGGCCAACGCCGCGGCCATGCGGGCGCTGGTCGACGACCTCCGGGCCAAGGTGGCGCAGGCGGCGGCCGGCGGCGGCGAGGCGGCGCGGGCCAAGCACACCGCGCGCGGCAAGCTGCTGCCGCGCGAACGGGTGCAGATGCTGCTCGACCCCGGCACGCCCTTCCTCGAGCTCTCGCCGCTGGCCGCGCTCGGCATGTACCCCGACCGGGATGGCAGCGACAGCGCGCCCTGTGCCGGCGTCATCACCGGCATCGGCCGGGTCAGCGGTGTCGACTGCATGATCGTCTGCAACGACGCCACGGTGAAGGGCGGCACCTACTACCCGCTCACGGTCAAGAAGCACCTGCGCGCGCAGGAAGTGGCGCAGCAGAATTGCCTGCCGTGCATCTACCTCGTCGACTCCGGCGGCGCCAACCTGCCGAACCAGGACGAGGTGTTTCCCGACCGCGACCACTTCGGCCGCATCTTCTTCAACCAGGCGAACATGAGCGCGCTGGGCATCGGCCAGATCGCGGTGGTGATGGGCTCGTGCACGGCAGGCGGCGCCTATGTGCCCGCCATGAGCGACGAGTCCATCATCGTCAAGAACCAGGGCACCATCTTCCTGGCCGGCCCGCCGCTGGTGAAGGCGGCCACCGGCGAGGTGGTCAGCGCCGAAGACCTGGGCGGCGGCGACGTGCACACGCGGCTCTCCGGCGTGGCCGACCACCTGGCGCAGAACGACCTGCACGCGCTGGCGCTGGCCCGCGCCTCGGTGCGGAATCTGAATCAAAACAAGCCTGCGGCCCAGGCGCAGTCAGCACCTGTTGCTCCCAAATTCGCAGCAGAAGACCTGTACGGCGTGATCCCGGTCGACACCCGCAAGCCGTTCGATGTGCGCGAAATCATCGCCCGCGTCGTCGACGCCAGCGAGTTCGACGAGTTCAAGGCCCGCTACGGCACCACCGTGGTCTGCGGCTTCGCGCGCATCGAAGGCATGCCGGTCGGCATCATCGCCAACAACGGCATCCTGTTCAGCGAGTCGGCCCTGAAGGCCACGCACTTCATCGAGCTGTGCTGCCAGCGCAAGGTGCCGCTCGTCTTTCTGCAGAACATCACCGGCTTCATGGTCGGGCGCCGCTACGAGAACGAAGGCATCGCCCGCAACGGCGCCAAGATGGTGACCGCGGTGGCCACCGCCAACGTGCCCAAGTTCACCGTCATCATCGGCGGCAGCTTCGGCGCCGGCAACTACGGCATGTGCGGCCGGGCGTACTCGCCGCGCTTCCTCTGGATGTGGCCGAACGCGCGCATCTCGGTGATGGGCGGCGAGCAGGCCGCCGGGGTGCTGGCCACCGTGCGGCGCGACGGCATCGAAGCCAAGGGTGGCGCCTGGAGCGCCGAAGAAGAAGAAAGCTTCAAGGCACCGATCCGCAACCAGTATGAGGTGCAAGGCCATCCGTACTACGCCACCGCCCGCCTGTGGGACGATGGCGTCAACGACCCAGCCGACACGCGCCGCGTGCTGGCGCTGGGCCTGAGCGCAGCGATGAACGCGCCGTTTCCCGACGCGAAGTTTGGTTTGTTCCGGATGTGATGCAGCCGCGCTCTCAAGGAAAACTGGCATGGAACCGTTAAAAATCCGCGTC
>JAQGNA010000493.1 GCA_028292075.1 Rhodoferax sp.
GCGTGGCGCACTTCCCCCACCTCATCGAACGCGCCAAGCCGGGGCTCATCGCCGTCACCGCGTCCGGCCGGCGCTTCGTCAACGAAGCCGATTCCTACCACGACTTCATGCGCGGCCTGCTGCGGGCGATGCCGGCCGGCCAGCCGGTGCAGGCCTGGCTCGTCTGCGACCATGCCTTCATCCGCCACTACGGCCTCGGCGCCGTCAAGCCGGCCCCTATGCCGATGGGCCCCATGCTGAAGAACGGCTACCTGCGACGCGCCGCCACCCTGGCCGCGCTGGCCGAGGCCTGCGGCATCGATTCCGCCGGCCTGCAGGCCACCGTGGCGCGCTTCAACGCCCAGGCCCGCGAAGGCGTCGACTCCGACTTCTCCAAGGGCGAAACCCCCTACAACCGCATCCAGGGCGATGCCGCGGCTGGCGGGCCCAACCCCTGCATGGCGCCGCTGGAAAAAGGCCCCTTCTACGCCGTGCGCGTGGTGCCGGGCAGCCTCGGCACCTTCGCCGGGCTGAAGGCCGATGCGAATGCGCGGGTCCTCGACGCGCAGGGCCGTCCCATTCCCGGCCTGTACGCCGGCGGCAACGACCTGAACAGCGTGATGGGCGGCCACTACCCGGCCGGTGGCATCACGCTCGGCCCGGCCCTCACCTTCGGCTACATCGCCGCTTACCACGCCGCCGGCCTGGCGCTGGAGGGTCCGTCTTCCGTTCAATGCGCAGCCCCCGTTCCATCCCCCGTTCGTGCTGAGCCTGTCCAAGCAACCGCCCTCACGGGCCGTTTGCCCCCGGCCATTCATGCTGAGCTCGTCGAAGCACCGACCCCCCACCCCTTTCATCCTGAGCCTGTCGAAGGCCCCCCTTCCGGACAGCCCACCTGAATTTTTCTCCCGCCATCCACCAAGGACCCCATGTATTACGAACTCGCCACCATGACCCTGCCCATGGGCACCGCCGGCCAGGCGGCCACCAACGTGCAGGCCTACTCCACGGCCACCGAAGCCGGCGGCGAACTGCTGGGCTGCTGGTTCACCGACATCGGCCAGCTCAACCAGATGACGGTGCTGCGCGGCTTCGGCGAGCTGGCCGTCCTGCAGGCCGAGCGCGAACGCACGCAGATGAGCGCCGACCCGTTCGGCTGCGGCGCCATCTTCCAGACCTTGGAGCAGCACAGCTACCGCGGCTTCGGCTGGATGAAGCCGGTGCGCCCGTCGGCCGAGTCGGGCATCGCCGGGCCGGTGTACGAGATTCGCACCTACGGCATCAAGCCGGGCGGCGTTGAGCCGACCATCGAACTGTGGCAAGGCGCCATGCCCGCCCGCGAGAAGATCTCGCCCTGCGTCGTTGCCATGGTCGCGCTCGACGGCCCGCTGCGCTTCACCAACATCTGGGCCTATCCCACGCTCGACGCGCGCAGCAAGGCCCGCGCCGACGCGGTGGCGCAAGGCATCTGGCCACCCAAGGGCGGCCCGGCCCACCTCACCACCAACATGGTGTCGACCATCGCCATGCCGACAGCGGTGTCGCCGCTGAAATAGGCGCTGATGCAAATCTTCGACGGATCTACAAAGTAGATTCATTCGAGGAGGCCATCATGCAGGTCGACGTTGTGAAATGGGGCAACAGCAGTGCTGTTCGCCTGCCCGCAGCCGTGCTCAGAGACATTCAGGTTGCCCTGGGCGACCGTCTGAACGTCCACGTCGACAACGGCAAGCTCGTGCTCGAGCCGGCGGCGGTCGAATACCGGCTCGAGGACCTGGTTGCGCAGATCACCGCCCACAACCGCCACACGCTGGTGGACCTGGGCGCCCCCGTCGGTCGCGAAGCGTGGTGACCCGCAGGCCCGCCGCCCCCGACCGAGGCGATGTGGTCTGGCTCGCGCACGACCCGCAGGTGGGCCACGAGGAGGCGGGCCACCGGCCGGCCCTGGTGCTTTCACCCAAGGCCTACAACGCCGCCACGGGGCTCATGCTGTGTTGCCCGGTGACGACGCAGGTCAAGGGTTACCCGTTCGAGGTCGCGCTGACCGGCAGCAAGTCGCTCAAGGGCGTGGTGCTGTCCGACCAGCTGCGCAGCATGGACTGGGAAGCCCGCCGGGCGACCAAGGCCGGCACCGCCGACGAAGAGGTCGTGGCCGAGGTGATGGCCAAGTTGCGCGTGCTGCTGCCGGTGCGTTAACCCGCTCGGCCCTTGCCGCGGCGGGTGGCGCTGCACCAATCGCGTGCCAGACCCGTGCCGAAACATGCCCCATGCCTGGCACGTGATTTGCGTGTCGATCAGTGGAGTAGAAGCTGTCAGCAATCGGCCCCTTGCAAGGGGCGCAGGTTGCAGGTCATTGCTCCGGTGACGGAAATACCGTCGCATGCACAGGGCGCCTCGCCCCTGCATTTGTGCCTTGTGGGCACAACGGAGAATGGTTCACGGCCCTCGGCCGCGTGGTGGCGCACCACGTGGTGTGCCGCACTCTTTTCCGCGCGGTGTTTTCGTCTTTCCCAAGCCAACGCCAACGGAGAGACCGAACCATGCAGACCGCTTCCCCACGGGCCAACACCCACACCCGCACCCACACCCGCCTCAACACCCATGCCCGCGCCGTCCCCACGCCCCCAGGGCCACACCCTCGGCGCTGGCTGATCCGCCTCGCCACCACGATCGCCATCGCCGCGTCAGCCTGCACGCTGGCAAGCGCCGCCCGGGCCGAGGACAAGGTCACCTTCCTGACCTCCTGGTATGCCCAGGCCGAGCACGGCGGCTTCTACCAGGCCGTGGCCGACGGCACCTACAAGAAGCACGGGCTCGACGTCAGCATCAAGATGGGCGGGCCGCAGGTCA
>JAQGNA010000528.1 GCA_028292075.1 Rhodoferax sp.
GGTGATCCAGCCGAAGGCGGGCTGAAGATTGCTGCGCCCGGAGCTTGCGGGCGCCATGGCCAGCGCGGCCTCTCTGGCCAGATCGCTGGCCTCCGATGCGGCCGCGCCAGGGCTCGCTGCGTGAAGCAACGCGTCCGCCATGCCAGCCGTCCAATGCGGGCCGTGGGGCATCTGGGGCGGCGTCAGAAATAATGTGGTGGGGCGGGCTGTGGCTTCATGCTCGACGTCATGCAGATGGTTTGCACTGGCCGTGTCGGTTTCGGCTACGGGAAGTGATCGCGGCTCGGCGTGGGCCGGCAGCACCGTTGCCGGCACGCGCCGCCCCGCAAATACCTCGATGCGCTGGTTTTCAGCACGGATCAGGCCGCGCAGGACATGGGCGGTCGCGTCGGCGTCTTTCGCAAGAGCGGCCCAGGCCTGAAGCTGCTTCAGCGCACGCTCCCAATGCCCCAGCACGCACAGCAACTCGAACAGCAACCAGCGGGCGCTGGCATCCTGTGGCTTGGCGCGCACGCCGGCTTCGGCCCGAGACAAGCTGTCGGACAGCGGCTGCGACTGTGCCCATTGCCGGAAAGATTGGCCTGTCGCAGGCTGGGGTGCCATGGAGCTAGTTTTCATGTGGAGAGGTGCAATGGAGCAGCGCGCGATCGACACGCTGCTCCGGGTTCATGGAGGAAGCTCGTCGGCGGGCTCGAATCGGCCCAGGCGCATGTGGCTGTCGGGTGAAAGCGCGTGGTGCTCCCGCTGGGTCAGGCCGGGCAGCGACTGCCTGGCGGACCGCGCGAGCTCTGGAGCAAACAGATGCAGCACGTCCTGGGCCGGCAGTTCCGCCAGCAAGGTCGATTGCCTGAGCGGATCGAAATCGCCGATGACGTCATCGATGCCCGCCGTCGGAAGCACGATGTCACGGAGCAGCGCGAATCGGCCTGCCTGCTGGCTGAGCTCTTCCATCGTCGGCGCCGGTTGGCTACCAGCGTCGAGCGCGCTGTCCCAATCGGTGCGGCCGGTGAGCTGAGAAGGATCGCGCACCACGCGCACGAATTCCTGGTGCAGGGCTTGCAAGACGCGCGCATCGGCACTGGGCGGGGGTACGCTTGCTTCCGCCTGGGAAGCGGTCCCCTGCAAGGCATCGTCGTGCTCTTGGTTTGCCATTGTTGGTGCGGGCCATGGAGCAGCGCCTGCAGCCGCAGCAGCTTCAAGCAGGTCCGTCTCGTTGAAACGGGCCATTCCCCGGCGCGCTGATGGCTCGGCCAGCATGCCGGCCAGGACGTCTCGCTCTGGCGCGTGTTCGGCGCCTGAAATGTCCAGCACGCCAAACGGGCTGTCGGACCGATTGGCGGCCCATGACTCGGCGTTGACGGTGTCCGGCAACGGGTTGGCCAGGTCCCGCAGGTCGAAAGCTTCGCCGTCAAATTCGCCGATGCCGCGCCGCGATGGCGACCGGGCTGCGCCGTTCTCGCCGGTGTCACACGCCGTGTGCTGGTCAGCTGCTGCCGCTGACCCTGCCGCGTCTTCCAATGCGCTTTTTACAAAGGCCAGGCCCGGTGACAAAGCTGCGTCGCTCAAGAAGGCAACCGTCGGCGCCAGCACGGATTCGGTCACGAACCGCATCAGTCCCACCTCGATCACATCGCCGACCGCCAATGGCGCCGCAAAGTCGAGTGCCAGCCGCTGTCCATTGAGCGCACAGACCAGCTTGGGATTGCGGTTCTGCCATTGCCAGCCGCCGTGGCGCCATTCAATACGGCACAGGTTGGCCGCATGCCATTGCGCATGGCTCAGTCGGACTCCATCGAGCTCCAGCGCTGCCGCCAGGCCGGCGCCCCCGGTCGGAAAAATGCAGGCACCGTCCCTCGGCCTGCCCATGTTGTGGGTCAGGCGAAGCCGGAGTTCGGCGCCAGGTGCGTCTTGCGGCGTGCCGAAGACGGTGTCCTTGGTGTTGACGCTGTCGCCAAGGTCGATGTCGGCCATCACAAGGCGCCCCACAGCATGGGCAGGCGCGCCGCTGCATTGACATAACCGCCGTCCGAATCCTGCTGCCAGAAGAGGCCTTGGCCGATGCCTTTCAACAGACTGGAGGGCCAGTCCGCCCGTGGAAAAAAGCGAACGCCCCGCAGCCCGGCCGCCGGATCGGCCGCCAAGAGCAGCGTGCCTGCCTGGTCGAGGGCCAGGCGCATTGCGCGGTCCCGCTTTGCCAAGTCTTGCGCGCTCGTCTGCGGGGGCCGCCATAGGTCAGAAGTGCGAGGCGCATGCGGGCGCCACAGGTTCTGCACCGTGAGCTCGAGCACGCGCAGATCGCCGCCGCCAGGCAAACCGGCGCAACGTGCGACGCCCCTGGCCAGCCAGAAGAGCCAGTCCTGAGGATGCGCAGCCGCCTGGTCGAAGTTCCGCGTCATCCAGCCTGCGCTGGCCAGCTGGTACACCAGCAGAGGGTGGCGCCGCCCTACCCGGTCCATCGACGGTGTGATCACGCCGATGACGAACCGCTCCTGGGCGAAAGCGAGCAGCCCCGGCGGTAGCACGAAGGCAACCGGGGGGTGCACCGCGTCGCGGGTCGGGTCGAGCCGGCCAACGTCCGCCAGCCACGGCTGCCATCCTTCGGCTTCGCCATGCCGCATGCGACTCCGTACGAAATCGGCATGCACGGGCAGCTTGCCCCAGATCGCCGGCGCGGTGATCAGGCGGTGAGCGATCAGGCGTTGCAGCATGATGGCGCTCCGCGGAAGCGGGGACTGGCACTGCGACCGGAAGCGACGGCAGCGACGGCAGCGACGGCAGCGAGGGGGAGCATGGCCATCATGCGGACGCACCAGGGCAATGGAATCCTTTGAGCACATCGCTGTTCAGAGGGTTGGGCTGGCTCCCCGAACTGACGTCCAGCAGAGCCTTGCGCCCGTCGAAGACAAATTCCACGCTGGTGCGACCGGCCGTGGCGGTTGTCACCACGCGGCCTTTTTCGATGAGCCGGAACAATGCCCAAGGGCCGGTCACCTGCAGCGTCGAGGTCGGCGTGGACACCCGGGGGTTGGCGATCAGTTCTGCAATGGCGCCACCGCGCGGCCCGGGCCAGTTGACGGTGAAGCTCTGCAACGGACCATGCATGTAGCGCTGGCCCTGACCATCGATGTCGATGGTCAGATCGGTGATGGTCGGGTCAAGCTCGAGCACCTTCATCTCCATTTTCCAGGCCATCTTCTTGCCCCCAGCCTCGCGGAAAAACAACTCCCGGATCTGCTGCGCCCGGTAGAAGGCGTCCAGGTTGGGCCCGTTCTGCGCCAGCAGCTTCAGCAGCTCACCAATGAGCGTGGGCCCCACGGTGGCCGGTGCCGGCGTGGCTCCCGCCCCACTCACCATGTTTTCAACGCCAACCATGGCGTTCGCGGTGGCGGGGTTCTTATAGCGCCATGGCCGAACACTGACGTCGACGAAGGGCGCCAGGTACTTGCTGAAGTATTCGTCGGCCGTTCCGCCGGTTGCGAACACCCGGGTCACGTCTTCGATCGACGCTTCCAGGGCCACAGCGGCGAATGGATAGCGGCCTTCAATGCCACGCTTGCATCCCTCGTTGACCTGCATCGCCATGAGGCCCATCAGCCGGTCGAGTTGCACCTGGGCCTGCTTGCGCAGGATCTCGGTCGAGCCCTGCGCCACCTTGTCGCCTCCGCTGTTGGCCAGTGCCATCAGCACTTCACGGAACGGTGCGGGCAGTTTGCCGGCTTCGAGCTTGAGCCGCACCCCTACTTCTCCGCCGGCTGGCGGCAGGCTGTTGGCCGTCATCGATGTATCGGCGATGACCAACAGCGTGTAGAACTCATTGACCAGCCCGCTGATCGCCTCCAAACCAGGCTTGCCTCCATTGGCGCCCTGTGCAAATGCCTGGCTACCGAAAGCCGCGTCGGCCTGCCCCGTCACAATCTCGCGCAGCGCGGCGAAGCGGTTGTCAACGAGTTGTTTTTCCAGCCGCTCTTCACCGCGGATGCCGAGGTTCTTGTTCAGTTCCTTCGTCTGCTTGGCCAACTGTTCCGCGGCTTTGTCGAACAGGCTCTTGTCCTCTTGCGCCCGTGCAATGAGCGGGCGCGAGAGCGTGGTTTCCCGAGCAGCGGCACGGGCGAGACGGGCCAGCGGCGAATCGGGTGCCGCGAACTGCCGCACCACGCTCAGGTCAAAGCCGAGATTGCCGCCGACGGTCACGCCCGTCGCACCGCCACTGGCGTCGCCACTTGCCACACTGCGAATCGAATTGAGAAAGCCTTCCCA
>JAQGNA010000532.1 GCA_028292075.1 Rhodoferax sp.
TCACCACCCTGGGCGACGGCCCCACCATCCTGATGCTGCATGACATCGGCGGTGGCTACCGCGCCTTCGCGCCACAGGTCGAAAGCTTCGCCGCCGCCGGCTACCGGGCCGTCGCCTGGGACATGCCGGGCTACGGCCACAGCGCGCCGATCGACCCTTACAGTTTCAAGGGCCTGGCGCAAAGCTGCGCGCTGCTCATCGAAAACCTGATGCATGCAAAGGGCGGTGGCGGGGTCGTCCTGCTTGGCCACGGCATGGGCGGCATGGTGGCCCAGGAAGTGGCCGCCAGGCGGCCCGAGCTGGTGCGCCGATTGATCCTGTCCGCCACCAGCGCCATGGTCGGGCCGATCGACGCCAACGCCCGCCTCGCCTGGCAGCGCGACTACGTCGCCGAATCGCTGGCGCCGCTGCAGGGCGACGATGACATGGCGCGGGTGGCGCAGCTCGTGGTGCCGCAACTGATCGGGCCAGCGGCATTGCCGGAGGGCGTCGCTCTCGCGAAGCATGTGATGGCGCAGGTGCGACCGGCCACCTACCGGCACGCATTGGAAGCACTGGTCGGCTTCGACCGCCAGGCTACCCTGTCGCACATCCACGTGCCCACGTTGCTCATCGGCGGCGCGGCCGACACGGTGTCGCCGCCGGCGGTCATGCGGGAGATGAGCGCTTCCATCGCCGGCAGCAGCTATGTCGAGCTGCCAGGCGTGGGCCATTTGCCGCACCTCGAAGCACCTGATGACTTCGACAACATGGTGCTCAACTTCCTGGCGCTGCCCAGCCTCTTGCACTGAGGCTTTCGGCGTTGTTCGGCGGGCACCGGGCCCGCGCGGCGGCGCGGTACGGCGCGGCGATTCAGGGCTGCGCTTCGGCCCAGGCGCTGTCCAGCCCTTCCAGGCCGAAGACCCGCACACCACCGCTGGCCTTGGCCGCGTACATGGCCGCGTCGGCATGGCGCAGCAAGGTGTCGGCGGTTTCCGGGCGGGCCGCCATGCCCGTCAGTTCGGCCCCCGGATCCGCCGCATGGTGTAGGGCAATGCCGACCGACGCGCCCACCCGCAACTGGTGCGATTCGATGTCCATCAGCGTGGCCACGCCTTCGCGCAGCCGGTTGGCCAGGCCCAGCGCGCCCTCGGGCTGGTCCACCTGGTATTGCAGCACCGCGAACTCGTCCCCGCCCATGCGCGCCACCACGTCCACATCGCGGGCGATGAGCCGCATGCGTTCGGCCAGCAGCGTCAACACCTTGTCGCCCACGGCATGGCCAAAGCGGTCGTTGATGGGCTTGAAGCGGTCGATGTCGATGAAGTGCACCGCAAAGCCTTCGGCGCGGCGCACCGGGTCGTTGATGGCGGCGGTCAGGTGCTCCAGGAACACCTCGCGGTTCACCAGCGAAGTCAAACCGTCGTGCCGCGCAATGTGGCGGATGCGCTCCTCGGCGCGCTTGCGATCGGTGATGTCGGTGTAGGTGCAGAGCACGCCGCCGCTGTCGATGGGAACGCTCGACACCTCGATCACCCTGCCGTTCGGCCGCTTGCGGTCGTAGCAGAAAGCATGGTGGAAGAGATCGCCGTCGGCGGCCCCGTCGACCAGCTCGGGCGGCGTGCTGTCGAACTCCCCGTTGCGGCGCTGGAACTGCACCAGCGCGTCGACGGTCGGACGGCTGTCCATCAGCTCCCTGGGCAGCTCCAGCAGCTCCCGTGCGCGGCGGTTGCAAACCTCCACCACACGGTTGGCGCCGACCATCATCACGCCCTGCTCCATGCGTTCGAGTGTGGCCTCGAGCAGCGTCGATTTCTCCTTCAGAACGGTGATGTCCACATGCCAGACGATGCGCCGGCCATCCGGGCTGCGTTGCCCCAGGACGCGGGTCCAGCGACCGCCCGGCAACGGCAACTCGAAAGGATGGCCCTCGACGCCCTCATGCTGCGTCAGGGTGTCCAGGCCATGTTCGCGGGTGCCGGCGGGTGCGGCCGTATCGCCTTGCCAGGCATCACGGTAGATCTCGGCGAAGCGCTTGCCGATGGCCAGGCTGCGGTCGGCCAAGCCGTACAAGCGGACGAAGGCGCCGTTGGCCCAGGCAATGCGCTCGTCGTCCCCGCACACCAGCACGCCGTCGGCCATCTGCTCGAAGAATGCGGCACCGCTGACCGGCAGCCTTCGGTGAGCGTCCGGTCGCTGCCCTTCGGCAGGGACCGGCAATACCTGGGGGTGCCAGATCCTCATTCGCCCAACCCCTGGCACCCGCACCAACGATCGTGCAATACGGCCTTCAGAATGGCCCTGTCCTCCATTGGAGACATTGCCCCTGGAAGGGCCGAGCAGATGACCGACGAGGCGTGCGTTCAGGTGTGCGCCGAGCTGGGCCGCGAAATCGGTGGTGGTCTGCGCCAGCTCTGCCGCGATGTCGGCGTCGACCGCATGCTCGATGCTGGCGGCATGTTCGCCAAGCCGTATGGCATGAAGGCGCCGCAGCAAGTCGCGGTAGGGCTCACCTACCGTGACCCGCCCCGCCAACTCCGGGAACATGCGCAACAGGCTCTCGTTCCAATGCCGGAGATGGTCGTCATCGTCAAAGATGCAAACCGGAAGTCCAAAATGATCGAGGGCCCTGGCAACGCCGTCGAGCAGAGAATCCGCCGGCTGCGTGGCCAGCGTCCCACCGTCGGGCGCTATCTCGTCGGAGGCCTTCGCTCGCGTCTGCTTCATCGTTCGTTTCCTCGGTGGGCCGCTCCCTGCCGCCTGCCATGCAGTGAAAAACCACTGTAACCGAGGGTGTGCGTCTTGCGGCTCTACAGACTGGCTCGGCCGGCACAAAAACCACACCGGCCGTCGATCGGTGCGCGGCAACCTCCTACGCGCTCGGCAATGGCCTGCCGACAGCTTCCGTCGCCCCATTGCAGATACTCAATTTCGGTCCAGGTTGCACGCGATCAGCCAAGCGATGCAACCCACCCCTCGCCCAGCCCTTCACCCGTTCGGAGACTGCCATGCCTGCTTCCCCCGCGCCCAGCACCCCAGAGACCATCAACCCCGCCGAGCCGGCGTCGAACGAAAAAGCCGCTTCACGGCCCGACCGTGCAACACAGCAGCAGGACGGCGCGGACGTCGAGGGCAACATGTCCATGCCGCACGAACGCGACCAGAGCAGCCACATGACCAACGGCGTGCCGAACAGCAAGATCAAGCAGGGCGCGGAAGACATGGAGCGCGGCTTGCAGGACACCAGCAAGGGGCTGGAGCTGGACCGCACCTACCAGAAGCAGCGCTAGCCGCCGGCCTCTGCGGCATACGGAGCAAAAGCCTGATGGTGCAACTCTGGCGCGGCGCCGTAGGGCGTACCTTTGCGACGGCCTGCCTCGCGTGGCTGGCCGCGTTGCCCGCAGGGAGCCTCGCCCGAGACGCCAACGCCAACGCCAACGCCAACGTCGGCGGGGCGGCACCTGCAGCCTGGGTGACGCTGCTTCAGGCGGAGCTGGCCCGCATCGAGGCCGAGGGCCAGGCCGGGCTGGGCGTGCTGGTGCGCGACCTCGCCACGGGCGAAGAGGCCTCGCACCGCAGCCAGGAAACCTGGTACCTCGCCTCGA
>JAQGNA010000536.1 GCA_028292075.1 Rhodoferax sp.
GTGGAATTCGCATTGACCGATGCTACCCAGCCGGCGCCGCATCCAGGTATCCGGATGTTGCGCCGCTTGACCCACCAAGGCTCACACCAACAGCGCGTTCACCCGCTTGACATAAGCCGCTGGATCCGCCGGCATGCCACCCTCGGCCAGCAACGCCTGGTCGAAAAGGATGTTCGCCAGATCGTTGAAATGCACCGAGCCTTCGAGCTTCTTCACCAGCGGATGGTCGGCGTTCACTTCCAGCACCGGCTTCACTTCAGGCGCGGTCTGGCCGGCCTGCTTCAGCATGCGGGCGAGCTGGGTGCTCATGCCGCCGTCCTGCACGACCAGGCAGGCGGGTGAATCGACCAGGCGGGTGGTGACGCGCACGTCTTCGGCCTTGTCCTTCAGCGCTTCCTTGAGCTTGGCCAGCAGCGGCTTGAAGGTTTCGGCGGCTTCCTCGGCGGCCTTCTTCTCGTCTTCGTCGAGCAGCTTGCCGAGGTCGACCGCGCCCTTGGCGACGGACTGCAGCGGCGTGCCGTCGAAGTCGTGCAGGTAGTTCAGCGCCCACTCGTCCACGCGGTCGGTCATGAGCAGCACTTCAATGCCCTTCTTGCGGAAGACTTCGAGCTGCGGGCTGTTCTTGGCGGCGGCGGCGTTGTCGGCGGTGATGTAGTAGATGGCTTCCTGGCCGTCCTTCATGCGGGCCTTGTAGTCGGCGAACGACACGCTCACCGTGTCGCTGGTCGTGCTGGCAAAGCGCAGCAGCTTGGCCAGGCGCTCGCGGTTGGCGAAGTCTTCGCCCAGGCCTTCCTTCAGCACGGCGCCAAATTCGGCATAGAACGCGCTGTACTTGCCGGCCTGGGCCTTGTCTTCCTCGCTCACGACGTCGGTGACGTCGGCGTCGGCCTTGGCTTCTGGCAGCTGGTCGTTCTTGGCCAGGTCTTCGAGCATGCCGAGCACGCGCTTGGTGCAGCCTTCACGGATGGCCTTCACGTCGCGGCTTTCCTGCAGCAGTTCGCGGCTCACGTTCAGCGGCAGGTCGCTCGAGTCGACCACGCCCTTCACGAAGCGCAGGTAGCTCGGCAACAGGGCCTCGGCGTCGTCCATGATGAAGACGCGCTTCACGTAGAGCTTCAATCCGCCCTTCTTGTCGCGGTTCCACAGGTCCATCGGCGCCTTGGCCGGCACGTACAGCAGCTGCGTGTATTCGGTGCTGCCTTCCACGCGGTTGTGGGTGTAGGCCAGCGGCGCCTCGTGGTCGTAGCTGATCTGCTTGTAGAACTCGTTGTATTCCTCGGGCGTGATGTCCTTCTTGGCGCGGCTCCAGAGGGCGCTGGCCTTGTTGACGGTCTCCCACTCGTCGGTGGTGACCATCTCGCCGCCCTTGTTCTCTTCGCCTTCCTTCCACTCTTCCTTCTGCATCAGGATCGGCAGGGAAATGTGGTCGGAATACTTGCCGATGACGGACTTGAGCTTCCAGGTGCTGAGGTAGTCGGTGGCGTCGTCGCGCAAGTGCAGCGTCACGCTGGTGCCGCGGGCCGGGCGTTCGATGGCTTCGACTTCGAAGTCGCCGGTGCCACCGCTCACCCAACGCACGCCTTCGTTGACCGGCAAGCCGGCGCGGCGCGATTCCACGGTGATCTTGTCGGCCACGATGAAGCCGGAATAGAAGCCCACGCCGAACTGGCCGATGAGCTGCGCGTCCGACTTCTGGTCGCCGCTCAGCTTGCCCATGAATTCCTTGGTGCCGCTCTTGGCGATGGTGCCGAGGTTGGCGATGGCTTCGGCTTCCGACAGACCGATGCCGTTGTCGGCGATGGTGACCGTCTTGGCGTCCTTGTCGAAGGTCACGCGCACTTCGAGGTTCGGCGCGTCTTCGTACAGCCCGGCATTGTTCAACGCTTCGAAGCGAAGCTTGTCGCAGGCGTCGGAGGCGTTCGAGATCAGTTCGCGCAGGAAGATCTCGGGGTTCGAATACAGCGCGTGGGTGACGAGGTGCAGCAGTTGGGCCACTTCGGCCTGGAAAGACAGCGTTTGTTTGGTCATGTTGGATCGCTTGAAAAAAGAACAGCAAGAGCGCCGGTGCGCCAGCGCTGACGGCAACCTTCAATTATGGCTGGCCGACGTGAGTTCAAGGTCCTTCGGGCAGACGGACTCTTCGCCAAGGCACAAAGAGAAGCAATTCCATTCGTTACGAGTGTTAACCGGCAATTTGTATGCAAAGCGTGATTTATTTCGCCAGCGGCGACCGCTGGTCAAAATCCCCTCATCGCATGCGGAATTTGCGACGAAGATGCAGGCCGCGCACGGGACGGTAACTCGGCCGTACGCCACCCTTCAAGACAACACACAGGAATTGACATCATGGACAGCAATATCAAGAAATGGTCTGCCGAATTTTTAGGCACCTTCTGGCTGACGTTCGGCGGCTGCGGCAGCGCCGTGCTCGCCGCGGCCTTTCCGGGCGTCGGCATCGGCCTTCTCGGCGTGTCGCTGGCTTTCGGCCTGACCGTGGTGACCGGCGCCTATGCCTTCGGCCCCATCTCTGGCGGCCATTTCAACCCGGCGGTGTCCATCGGCCTTGCCGTCGGCAAACGCTTTCCGTTCGCTTCGCTGCCCGGCTACATCATTTCGCAGGTGCTGGGCGCCATTGCCGGCGCGGCCGTGCTGTACGTGATCGCCACCGGCAAGATCACCGGTCCGGTGGATGTGGGCGGCTTCGCCAGCAACGGCTTCGGTGAAAACTCGCCCGGCAAGTTCAGCATGATGGCCGTGCTGCTGTGTGAAGTGGTCATGACGGCGATCTTCCTGATCGTCATTCTCGGCGCCACGGCCAAGCGCGCGGCCGGCGGCTTCGGCGGCCTGGCCATCGGCCTCTGCCTCACGCTGATCCATCTGGTGTCGATCCCCGTGTCGAACACCTCGGTGAACCCGGCACGCAGCACCGGCCCGGCCCTGTTCGCGCACACCGCGGCCATGGGCGACCTGTGGTTGTTCTGGGCCGCACCGATTGCCGGTGCCATCATCGGCGCGGTCATCTACAACGCGTTGCTCAGCGACGAATAAGGTCCCGCTCGGGCAGCTGCCACACGGCCTGCCCACCCACCGCGAACAGGCGCCGACCCATGGCGGGCGGCACCGTCCAGCTTCCGGTGAATTCCCCGAACGCCGGCAGCACCGCGTGGTCCGGGTCGAAACAGAAACACGGCAGACGCAGACGGTCGTGCCCCGGGCCACGCAAGGCAAGCGACGGGTGCACATGGCCGGCCAGCACAAAGTGCGTCGGATGGCTTTGCGGATGGTGGCAGCAGGCGAACGGGCCGAGCAGCCAAGGCTCGGTGACCACCTCGATGGCCAGCGTGGCCGGTGGATCGCCGGCGCGCTTGTCGTGGTTGCCGCGCACCAGCACCATGTCGATGGCGCTGTGGCGGCGCCGCCAGCCGTCCAGCGCATCGAGGATGCTGTCCGTGCGTGAGGCGGCCGCGTGCAGGAAGTCTCCCAAAAACACAATTTTTGCCGGCGCGAGTGCGGCGATCAAATGGTCAAGCCGCGCCAGGTTTTCTTGCGTCGTGCCGCCCGGCACCGGCTGGCCGAGTGCGCGGTACGCTGCGGCCTTGCCGATGTGCAGGTCCGCGATCCAAAGCACGCGGCGCGCGGGCCACCACAGGGCCCGCCCGGGCATCAGCCACAGGGTTTCGCCGGCGCACGTCATGGCCAGGTGGGTGGGCAGGTGAGGCGGGACTTCGTGTTGCAGCATGACCATGAACCGCCTCAGAAACCAGGGCGCCGGCGATGGCGGGTCGTCCCGGGCGCGCGAGAACCTTTCGTGCGCGGCGCCTGTTCGAAGTCGAGCGCCTCGTGCACCTGCGCCGAGGCTTGCCCGTCGGAAGCAGCGGTGTCCTCGATGCCAATCCCATTGGACGATCCCGCCGTCCGTTCAAGTTGCTGCACCATCCGCGCAATGCGATCGGCCAGCGATTCGTTGGTCAGCTTCTCGCGGAAGCGTTCCACCATCAAAGGAAAAGCGAAGGGCGTGGCGCGGGCCGGCGTGCGCAGTTCGAGCCGCTGGCCCTGCATCCGCGCCAGGCACTCCGCCAGCCGCTGGATGTCGAGCTCGTCCTGCAACAACTCCTGTTCGGCCTGCAGCAGCAGTCCGTTGGCAGGGTCGTACTTCCGAAACACCTCGTAGAACAGGGCGGACGAGGCCTGCAATTGCTTGTTGCTGCGGCGCTCGTTCGGATGACTCTGGAAGATCAGGCCGGACACCCGCGCGATCTCGCGAAAGCGCCGCCGCGCCAGTTCGCTCGCGTTCAGGCTCCCAAGCACCTCCCCCAGCAGGGTATCGCCTGGCGCCGGCTGCAGCAGCGTCGGCAGCAGGGTCGCCCAGTCCACTTGCGTCGGGCTCAGCAGCTCGAAGCCGTAGTCGTTGACCGCGATGGAGAAGGTGCCGGCCTGCATCCGCGCCGCGCGCCAGGCAATCAGGCTCGCCAGGCCAATGTGCACATGCCGGCCAGCGAAAGGGTAAAGAAACAGGTGCCAGCCTTCGCGGCTGTGCAGCACCTCGGCCAGCAGCGTCTCGGGCGTGGGCAGGGCGGACCAGGCCAGCTGCAGGTCGAGCAGCGGGCGCACGCTCTGCATTTCGGGGCTGTCGAAGCGGTGCGCGGCGGCCTCGGCCATGAGCTGCACCATGGCGTCGGCCAGCGTGTTCGACAGCGGCATGCGGCCGCCGTTCCAGCGCGGAATGGTGGCGCGGCCGGGTGGCGCGCGCTTCACGTAGGCCGTCATCTCGTGCACCTTGACCAGCTCCAGCGAGCGGCCGGCAAAGACGAAGCAGTCGCCCGGTTTCATGCGGGCGATGAAGCTTTCTTCCACCGTGCCGAGCCGCGCGCCGCCGGCCCCGCCGCCACCGCTGTAGAACTGCACGCGCATGCTGGCGTCGCTGGTAATGGTGCCGATGTTCATGCGGTGGCGCCGCGCCAGGCGTGCATCGGGCACACGCCACACGCCTTCCTCGTCGGGCGCGACCCGGTGGTAGTCGGGGTAAACCGCCAGCGAGGGGCCGCCCTGGCGCACGAAGTCGAGGCACCACTGCCAATGGGCGTCGGGCAGGTTGCGGTAGGCGGCGGTCTGCTTTATTTCTTGCAGCAGCGCCTCGGGCACGAAGCCGCCGCCGAGCGCCACGGTCACCAGGTGTTGAACCAGCACGTCGAGCGGCTGGTGCAGGGGCCGTCGGGCCTCGATCTGGCCTGCCTGCACCGCCACCCGCACCGCCGCCGCCTCCACCAGCTCGAGGCTGTGCGTGGGCACCAGCGTGATGCGCGAGGGCCGGCCCGGCGCATGGCCCGATCGGCCGGCGCGCTGCAGCAGCCGCGCCACGCCCTTGGCAGAACCGATCTGCAGCACCTGCTCGACCGGCAGGAAGTCGACGCCGAGGTCGAGGCTCGATGTGCACACCACCGCCTTGAGCTGGCCGGCCTTGAGCCCCGCCTCGACCCAGTCGCGCACCTCGCGGTCGAGCGAGCCGTGGTGCAATGCGATCCAGCCGGCCCAGTCGGGCCGTGCCTCGAGCAGCGCCTTGTACCAGA
>JAQGNA010000542.1 GCA_028292075.1 Rhodoferax sp.
GGAGGCGCGTCAGGCGATCCTTTGGGACACACCAAAAAGGCTTGTTGGCTTCTAGTCCTCCCGGCGCTGCCTGAACCCGGCAGTGCGCCCGGCATGGGGCGCCCAGCGGACCGCCAGCATGGCTCGCTAGCGGGGATGGTGGCGCCGATCCGGCCTTCAGGGATGGGCCTTCTGGCCAAGGCCTTTTCGAGGCAGGCGACGAAGCGGAATCGGCCAGGCCGCCGTAGCAGTGCTGCAGGCCATGCAGGCCCTGCCCTACACTGCATTCGTTTTTCGATGCCCATCCCAAAGGGGTCGCCCATGACCGACAACGATCCCCACCTGCTCGACCCCAAGCTGCTGCGCCTGCTCGACCTGCTGTATTTGACGCGCAGCGTGACCCGCGCGGCCGAGCAGATGGGGCAAAGCCAGCCCACGGTCAGCATCTGGCTGGGCCGCCTGCGTCGCCAGCTCGACGACCCACTGTTCGTGCGCACGCCCGAAGGCATGCAACCAACACCGCGCACCGACGCGCTGATCGGCACCGTGCGTGAAGTGCTCGAAGGTCTGCGCCGCCTGGCCGAATCAAGGGCCGGTTTTGACCCTGCCGCGTCGACCCGCGAGTTCCGCATCTTCATGACCGATGCGAGCCACATCACCTTGCTTCCGCGCCTCTACGCCCATGTGCGCGCCCTCGCACCACAGGTGCGGCTGGAGGCAGCCACCATGGACGCCCGCCTCGTGCCCGCACTGCAGTCCGGGGAGGCAGACCTGGCCCTCGGGCTGGTTCGCACGCTGGAGTTGGGCATGGAAGCCGGCTTTTACCAGCAGACCCTGTTCGAGCAGGACTGGATCTGCTTGTGCAATGCGCACCACCCGCGCATCGGCGGCAAGGGCCACCATGGCGACGCCTTCACGCTGGAAGACTACCTGGCCGAGGCGCACGTCGGCATCGTCTCGGGCACGGGCTACCAATTGCTGGACGGAACGCTGAAAGGGCTCGGCGTGGAGCGCCGCGTGATGCTGGAGTTGCCCGGCTTCCTGGGCCTGCCTGCGATCCTCGCCACCAGCGATCTCGTCGCCACGCTGCCGCGCCACATCGGCCGCACGCTCGCCGACGCGGCAAACCTGCGCCAGTTGCCCTGCCCGCTGGACATTCCTTCCTTTTCAGTAAAGCAGTACTGGCACGCGCGTTACCACCATGACGTGGCGAGCCAGTGGCTGCGCGGCGTTTGCGCCGAACTGTTCATGCCGCGGCTGTGAAGCGGGCGAGTACGGTGATGCGTGCAACCCGCGCTGCACCCTGGTCAAGGCTGCCCACAAATCCACTTAACCGCGTTCGCCGCGGTCCTCCTGCGCCAACGCGGTAGCCGGCGTTTCCACCGGGTGTGCCCCCCGTTCGAACGCCTGACGCAGGTCAGCCAGCCAAGCCGCATAGGCCGCATCGAAAGACTGCGGCGCCATGCGCAGCAGCGCCGAGGGATGGAGCGTGACAAGCACCTGCCGCCCGTCGGCCCGGGCGTGCCAGCGGCCGCGTTCCGTCATCACCGCCACCGGACGGCCGAGCAGCGAGCGCGCTGCCGTAGCGCCCAGCGCGACCAACGCACCGGGTTGCACAAGCGCGATTTCCTCTTCCAGCCAATGCGCGCAGGCGGCCGCCTCCTGCTGCGCCGCGGTCTTGTGGATGCGCCGCTTGCCGCGGAGTTCGAACTTGAAATGGCGCACGGCATTGGTGAGGTACACCGATCCGCGGGGAACGCCGATGGCAGCCATTGCGCGGTCCAGCAATTGCCCCGCCGGCCCGACGAAAGGCCGACCGTGCAGATCCTCCTGGTCGCCGGGCTGTTCGCCAACCAGCATCAGCGGTGCCCCGACGGGCCCCTCGCCCGAGACGGCCTGCGTGGCCAGCGCGCCGATGGGGCAGGCGCGACAGCGCTCGGTGGCAGCGCGCAGCGCATCAAGGGTGGCAGGCGTTGGCGCTTCGTCGGAAGACAACGGCTCGATTCGCAGCGCCAGCGACGCCGCGCCTCGCCGTCGTAGCGGCTCGGTGGCGCCCTGTTCCACCATGCGGCCACTGCGTTCGGCGGCCAAGGCGGTGAGCGGCTGGATCAGCGCCGCCTCGGGCAGGTTCTTCCAGTAGAAGCGCGGCATTTCCTTTTGCATCATCTTCAGCTTGAGCCGCGCCGGGTTGAAGATGTTTTCGTAATAGGTGAGCCAAAGCCGTTCGCCGGCATCGGCCGAAGGCGCATCTTCGCGCCGCGCGCCAGGGCCGAACGCCAGCCGCGTGCAGTCCCATCGGGCGCTGCGCTCCGGCGTAAGAATGGCCCAAGGCATCTGGGCGAACCGGCGGGCAAAAAATGGCGCCGTGGCGCGTAACGTATGGTGCATCGGCTCAAACCAGGCCACGTGGGTGATGCCCCATCCGTCGTCGGTGGGCGCGGCCAGGGGCCGAAAGCGCACGAAGGCGGTCATCTTGTGTTTGTCCCGCCGCACCGCGCGGGCCATCTGCTCCACCGCCACCCGGTCAGGGTCCAGCGGGTCGTGGCGAAGACCGGGCTCGTGAACAAGCCGCCAGATCAGACGGTACAGCAGGCCGAAGCGGGAGGGGTCGGCGTGCAGGCCGGCGTGCTGACAGTCGGCGGCAAAGAACTTGGGCAAGAACAGCGCGGGGGCCTCGTCGGGCGAAAGACTGGATTGCGCGCCGATCACCTCATCCGGTAAGCCGGTGGCAGGCTCGCCCGGCAGACCAGCCAGGCTGGTGCCGGGTACCAATGTCGCAGCTGGACACTGAACTTCTTCATTGCCGAACAGGTCGGCCTCGGCCGAAGATTGCACGAACCAGCTCACCTCGTCGGGTGCAACGCCATCAGCCATGAGGCGGCGAGCGGCGCGACGAAAGCCTTGAAGATCATCCTCGGCCGCCAGTTGCACCGTGCGGGTTTCAGGCATGAACCTGGGTCTCGACCGGCAGGGCATCGAACAGCGAACCCTGCCGCGGCGGCGGCCGCAGGCGCGAGGCCAGCGCCGCGTCGTCGAGGCCGTTGCGCGCACCCACGCCAGGCACGGTGATAAACGGCATCACCGTCTTCAATGGCACGTTGAGGCGCGACACGTCGTCGATGCGCAACGTTCGCACGCGCCGGGCCTGCAGCAGCTTCTCGACGGATTTCACCCCGAGACCGGGCACGCGCAGCAGCATCTCCTTTGGCGCGCGGTTCAGGTCGACCGGAAAGCTTTCCCGGTGCGCCAGCGCCCAGGCCAGCTTGGGGTCGATGTCGAGCGCCAGCATGCCGTCGTCGGCGCTGACGATCTCATGGTGCGCAAAGCCGTAGAAGCGCATGAGCCAATCGGCCTGGTAGAGCCGGTGTTCGCGTACCAGAGGCGGCGCGACGAGCGGCAATGCGCTCGAAGCGTCGGGAATCGGGCTGAACGCTGAGTAATAAACGCGACGCAGGCGGTACGCACCGTACAGACTGGCGCTGGCCGTCAGGATGCTTCGGTCGCTGGTGGCGTCGGCGCCAACGATCATCTGCGTGCTCTGGCCCGCCGGCGCGAACACCGGTGCGGTTGCCCGGCGCGGCCGCACGGCTGTCTGCGCGCGGGGAGAGACGGGCTGGGCCGCTTCTTTCGCGTCGTCGATGTGGATGCGCAGCCGCGCCATCGAACGACGGATCGCCTGGCCATCTTTTTCAGGCGCCAGCGCGTGCAGGCCTTCGACCGTGGGCAACTCCACATTGATGCTCAGCCGGTCCGCATACCTGCCGGCGCGCGCAAGCAATTCCGGGCTGGCCTCGGGAATGGTCTTCAGGTGGATGTAGCCGCGGAAATCGTGCACCTCGCGCAGTACTCGCGCCACCTCCACGACCTGCTCCATGGTGTAGTCGGCACTTTGGATGATGCCGGAACTGAGAAACAAGCCCTCGATGCAATTGCGCCGATAGAAGTCGAGCGTGAGCTGCACGACTTCTTCCACCGTGAACCTTGCACGGGCCACGTTGCTGCTGACGCGGTTCACGCAGTACAGGCAATCGTAGGCGCAATAATTGGTGAGCAGAATCTTGAGCAGCGAGATACAGCGACCGTCTGGCGCGTAGCTGTGACAGATGCCCGAGCCCTCGGTCGACCCGATGCCGCGGCCGCCGACCGAGTCGCGCTTCGACGTGCCGCTCGACGCACATGAAGCGTCGTATTTGGCTGCGTCGGCAAGGATGGCGAGTTTGCGGTTGATGTCCACGGGGCTTTTGAAGTAACTGATTAAATATACAGTTTTTCAAAGCCCCGCATGCGAAAGTGGTTCGCTCAGCATGTGGGCGTGCTTGCAAACCAGGG
>JAQGNA010000547.1 GCA_028292075.1 Rhodoferax sp.
GCGGGCGCCGGGGTAGCCGTCGAGCACCTCGGCCAGGATGGTGAGCGCCAGCGCGTCGTTGCTGCCCGGGTCGGTGGCGTCCACACCGGCGAACGACGGCGTGCGAAAGGCCATCATCAGGTAGGACTGCTCGGCCGGTGCCTTGAAGTCGATCCGGCGAATGCCGGCCTGGGGCGGCTCGATCCGCGGCTTGCGCGCAGGCACCGGCCGGGCCGGAATGCCGCCGTAATATTTTTCGACGAGGCGGCGCACTTCGGCCACGTCCACGTCGCCGGCCACCACCACGGACGCATTGGCCGGCACGTACCAGGTGCGCCAGAAATTGCGCACGTCATCGGCGGTCATGGCGTCGAGGTCGCTCATCCAGCCGACCACCGGCCGGTGGTAGGGCGACGCGGCAAAGACCGCGGCGTTGAGCGTCTCGTACAGCAGGGCGCGCGGGGCGTCTTCTGTGCGCAGGCGCCGCTCTTCCTTCACCACCTCGATCTCCTTCTTGAACTCTTCCTCGGGCCACTGGTTGTGGGCGAAGCGGTCGGCCTCGAGCCGGACCACGTCCTCGAGACGGCCAGCCGGAATCTGCTGGTAGTAGCCGGTGTAATCGCGCGTGGTGAAGGCGTTCTCGCGCCCGCCCAGCGCCGCGACCTGGCGCGAGAATTCACCCGGCTTGAGCTTGGCCGAGCCCTTGAACATCATGTGTTCGAGCGCATGCGCGACGCCGGAGGTGCCGTCCACCTCGTCGATGGCGCCAACCCGCACCCACACCATGTGCACCGCCGTGGGCGCGCGGTGGTCGGGCTTGACGATGACGTGCAGACCGTTGGGCAGCGTGAATTCGGTCGCCTGGGCCGTCGCGGCGGCCGTGGGGACCGGCGTGGCGACAGGGCCGGGGGCCGTTGGCGGGGACGTCGAAGGCGGCGAAGGCGGCAAAGGCGGTGCTGGCTGCGCCGCGGCGAGCAGGCTGAACCACAAACCAAACAGGGGGGTGTAGCGTTTCATAGAATCGTTGATTCTAAGAACGCATCAAATGTTCAGCTTTTTCAAGAAAAAACCACCTCAGCCCGAAGTTACCATTCCCGCGCCCGAGGTCGAACCGCCAGCGCCGCCCGCCCACGCCCAGCCTGATCTCGCCCTGCTGCCCCCCGAACTGGCGCCCCGTGCGGAACCGCCCGCCGAGAAATCGGGCGCGTTCGGCTGGCTGCGGAATCCGTTCGCCGCGAAACCGCCGGCGGAGGCAGTGCCAGAGGTGGCGCCCGCGCCTACGCCTTTGCCGGCTCCGATCCCGACGCCCGCGCCTGCCAAGGCGCCCTGGCAACCCACGCCAGCGCAGACACCGCCCGCTGCACCGGTATCGACCCCGGCACCTGCGCCGGCCCCGACTCTGGTTCCCGCGGCCATCGACGAGACCGCGCCCGCCCGCAAGGGCTGGCTCGACAAGCTCAAGGCCGGCCTGCGCAAGACCGGCTCGAGCATCGCTACCGTCTTCACCGGCACGCAGATCGACGACGCGCTCTACGAAGAGCTTGAAGACGCCCTGCTGATGGCCGACACCGGCGTCAAGGCCACGCAGCATCTGCTGACCGACCTGAAGCGCCGCGTCAAGGACCAGAAAGCTGCCGACCCCGCCGCCGTCAAGGCACTGCTGGCCGACGCGCTGACCGACCTCTTGGCACCACTGCAGAAGTCGCTGGTGATCGGCGAATTCACGCCGACCGTCATCATGGTCACCGGGGTGAACGGCGCCGGCAAGACCACTTCCATCGGCAAGCTCACCCGCCACCTGGCCAACGAAGGCGCCAGCGTGCTGCTGGCCGCGGCCGACACCTTCCGCGCCGCTGCGCGAGAGCAGCTGAGCATCTGGGCCGACCGCAACACGGTGGAGATCATCAGCCAGGAAGGGGGCGACCCGGCCGCGGTGAGCTTCGACGCGGTGAGTGCCGGCAAGGCGCGCGGCAAGGACGTGGTGCTGGTCGACACCGCCGGCCGCCTGCCGACCCAGCTGCACCTGATGGAGGAGTTGAAGAAGATCCGCCGCGTGGTGCAGAAGGCCGACGCCACCGCGCCGCACGAGGTGCTGCTGGTGATCGACGGCAACACCGGCCAGAACGCTTTGGCCCAGGTGCGTGCGTTCGACGACGCCATCGGCCTCACCGGCCTGATCGTCACCAAGCTCGACGGCACGGCCAAGGGCGGCGTGCTGGCCGCCATCGCCCAGGAGCGGCCGATTCCCGTCTACTTCATCGGTGTCGGCGAGAAGCTCGAAGACCTCGAAACCTTCAACGCCCGCGAGTTCGCCCAGGCGCTGCTGACCTGAAAGGCCGGCCGGCGCGTCACGCCGGTAAATCCGGTAAAGCCGGTAAACCCGGCAAAGACGTCAAGCCGTCATACCGTCATACCGTCAAACCAAATACCGGATAGCGCCGCCACCCCGGCTCGGCATGGCGCCGGCCATGGGCGAAGATGAAGCCCAGCACAGCCTGCTGGTCGGCCAGCTGTTCCGGGTGGTCGGCTTTCCACTGCGTGAACGCGGCGTTGAGTTCGGGCTCGTCGCGCAGCATCTTGAGCGCGGTGTCTTCGAAGACGTAGGGCGAAAACGCTTGCTTCTTTTCGAGCACGCCGTTGAAGAAACCCCATCGGAAAAAGCTGTCGTGCGCCTCGGGCTCCAGCGTCTCGACCACATAGCGGGCACGCGGCTGGTCGAGCGACACCAGCACGTCGCCCGCGCGCGCCTGGATGGCCTCGGTGTGCGTGGTCAACACAAGCTGGTCGTGGAACATGTGGCCCTCGTACGGGCCGGGCCTGGAGGCCACGCTTTCGATGCGGTACACGCGGGCCGCGGGAAACAGCTGGTCGGCTTGCAGGCGCTGCAGTTCGACACCGTTCCATTCCAGGCGCTCGATGACTTCGCGCCAGGCCTGTGGAATCAGATACGCCTGCGGCGCGACCACGTTCACGTCGTCCACGCAGCGGTCGAAATAGGCGATGTCTTTTTCCCAGGGCTGGTCGCGGTCGTAGGCCAGCCGCTGGTAGTTGCCGAGCAGGCTGGGCCGGTGGACGGCCTGGTAACCCTGAAAGCGGAAACTGGCCGGCCGGCTGCGGTCGCTGCGCCAGGCAATCGGCCACTGCGTGGGTTTTGCCGTCCTGGCTTCGTTCCGCAAGCCCTGGATGCGTTCGGCATGCGCCACCGCGAAGTCGAGCACCACCTCGACCAGGCAGCGCATCGACGCCACGCGGTCGGCGAAGGGCTTGAGCATGTGGGTCTCGGGCATGAAGCCGATGGTGTGGTGCAGCGCGGCGTAACCGGTGGAGAAGCGCGGCAGGTCGAGGAAGTCGGCAATGCCGTCGTCCGGCGTTTCGCCGACGGTGTTCACATACGGGCAGGTCGGCCAGCCGCCCGCCGCCATGCCGCTGAAGATGGCCGGCAGCATCTCGCCGCGCAGCAAGGCCCCGAGCCCACCGCCCAGCTTGTCGGGCTGGGTTGCGATCAGCGTCATGGTGTGGGCGTAGTCGGCGCCGTTCGAGGTGTGGGTGTCGACCATCACCTGCGGGTCCCAGGCGGTGAAAAAACGATTGAACACCTGGGCGGCCAGGCTGTCGCACTTGATGAAGTCGCGGTTCAGATCGAGGTGGCGCGCATTGCCGCGGAAGCCGAAAGTCTCGGGGCCCACCTGGTTCACGCGCGAAGTGGCTTGACGGTCCAGGCAGCCGTCCACGTTGTAGACCGGGATGAACAAAAACACCGTGCGGCCCAGCGCGGCCAGCCGTGCTGGCTGGGTGCAGAAATCGCGCACCAGGGCCATGCAAACGTCGATGCCTTCCGGCTCGCCGGGGTGGATGCCGTTGTTGTTGAAGAACACCGGGCGGCCTTCGCGCTGCAGCGTCTCGCGGTCGAACACGCCGTCGGCCGTGACCACGCCGGCATGCATCGGCGCGCCGCTGTCGCAGGTTCCGATTTTTTGCCAGTGCAACACGCCGGGGAATGCAGCCGCCAGCCTTTCATAGAAGGCGATGCATTCGGCCCAGGTGGCGGTCTGGTTCTGGTTGCCGGCCTCGAAGGGCGTGGCATGGGCGATGGCTTGCACGGTTGAAATCTCCTTCAAACAAGGTCGACGGGTTGCGCCGAATAACAGTTGGCCAGCAGCCCGCGGGTGTAGCCGTGCGCCACTTCGCCAGCGACGATGCGGGAGCCGGCCAGCGTCTCCACGATCACGCCCTGGCGCATCACCGCCACGCGGTCGCACATGTGGGCGATGACGCCGAGGTCGTGGCTGACGAAAACGAAGGTGGTGCCGAGGTCGCGGCGCATTTCCATCAGCAGGTTCAGCACCTCGGCCTGGATCGGACGCACAGGGTTGCCGCTCGCAAAAACGGCGTCCTTCAGCAGCAACAAATTGATGCTCTTGGATCATATTGCACCGGTTGCTCGTAGCTGGTGCCAACGACCTCCATGTCGCGGACCGCCGCTAAGGCGGCTTCAAGGGCGGGCGGCACGGGTCCCTCTTCGTCGAAAGGCTCAATCTACT
>JAQGNA010000553.1 GCA_028292075.1 Rhodoferax sp.
GCGGCCGCCGGCGGGGCTGCCGTCGAAGATGCAGGCGGTGGTGCCGTTCAGCAACGCCGCCATCTGCACGTTCCACATGACCCAACCGGTGGAGCTGTACCAGTGGAACCGCTCGCCGAAGCTGTTGGGCGAATAGCTGCAGCCCACGTCGTTGTGCAGCACATTGAGCACCAGCGCCACCAGGATGCTGCCGCCGTGGCCGTGAACGATGGGCTTCGGCAGGCCGGTGGTGCCGCTCGAATAGACGATCCACACCGGATGATCGAAGGGCAGCCAGCGTGGTTCGAAAGCAGCGGTGGCGGCGTCGTTTCGGGCGGTGATCTGAGTGAACACGGCATGGCGGGAGACGCCGGTCGCATCAACATGGTCGGCAGTGTCGGCGCTGTCCTCGCTCTGCGCGACCGGCCCTTGTCTGTGCACGATGACATGGGCCAGCGAGGGCAAGGCCTCGGCCAGCGCCTTCACCACGTCGCGCCGGTCGAGCACGCGCCCGCCGTAGCGCACGCTGTCCACGGTGATGAGCACCCTGGGCTCGATCTGCCGGAAGCGATCGAGCACGGCATGGGTGCCCATGTCGGGGGCACAGATGCTCCAGACCGCGCCCAGGCTTGCCGTGGCCAGAAAGGCGACCATGGCCTCGGGAATGTTGGGAAGGTAGGCGGCCACGCGGTCGCCGGGCTGCAGGCCCTGGGCTTGCAGGTGCAGGGCGAGCGCAGCGGCCTGGCGCCGCAGCTCGGGCCATGCCAGCTCGCGCCGTCGACCGATTTCGTCGAGGCTGACGATGGCCGGCATGCCAGCCGCGTGGGCGGCCTCAACGTGGCGCCAGACCTGGTGCGCGTAGTTGCATTGCGCCCCGGGGAACCATTCGGCGCCGGGCATGCTGTTGCGCGCCAGCACCGCCGTGTGCGGCGTGGGGGAATGCAGGTCGAAGTAGTCCCAGATGCTTTGCCAAAAGCCGGACAGGTCGCTGACCGACCATTCCCAAAGCGACGCGTAATGATCGAAGTTGCGGCCGCGCTGTGTTCGCAGCCAGTCCTGGTAGAGGCGAATTTCAGGGATGCGCTGGGAAGGATTTGGCTGCGTCATGGGCGCTGAGGTTAAGCGGCGGTGCGACGGCTTGCCAGCGGGAATGCCCGAGGCTGAGGCTACCGGCGCTGTCCCTGTAGGCGCTGGCAGGCCGCGGGGCGGTCATTGCGCCGGCTTGGCTGGCTTGGCAGGTTTCGCCGGCGGGTCGCGGCCGAACAGCTTTTCAATGGTGGCACCGATGCGCGCTCCGATGGCGGTGCCGATGCCAGGCAATACGGCGGTGCCGACCGCGGCGCCGGCCAATGCGCCGGGCGGCACAGACACCTGCATGGCGCTCAGCGGCCCGGTGATCCGCACCGGCACGCCGATGACGCCATCGACCAGGTCCACGGCAGCCGTGGCGTCGATCCGCTGTTGCGCCAGCTTGACTTCGCCGGTGGCGGTGAGCGCGCCTGAAGACGCCTTGAGGTCGGTAAAGCGGGTGACGATGCCATCGGCGGTGTTCTGGGTGTCCATGACGCCGGTGAGCTTGTCGAGCCGCGTGCTGCCGGCGTGCTCTTTGCCGAGGGTCTTGATGGCGCGGTCCAGGTCGAAGCGCAGCAAGGTCGCGGGCGCCATGCTGAACGTGGTGCGGGTGTGCAGCGAGCGGGCGATGTCGCCGAACTTTTCGCCATCCGCTGTCAGCTGCATGTGGCCGGAAGCCTTGCCCGACACAGGCGACCTCCGCTCGAACGCGTCCAGCGCCTTGGCCACATCGACGTTCTTGGGATCGAACTGGCCGCGGACCCCCACGGACCCTTCCGCGCCGATCTGCAGCGTCACTTCGCCCGCAGCCGTGCCGTTGCCGATGCGGATCTCCGCCAGCCACTGGTCCTCGTTGTTCTGGCGAACCAGGCTCAGCTCGGCAGGCGTGGTGGCGCCGGCCCGCCGCAACTGCAGCTGGCGCGGACGCCAGCCTGGGTCGAAATCGGCCTCCCCTTCGTAGGTGAGCGCGCCGCCCGATCGCGAAATCCAGTGCAGATCGCGCACCTGGAGCCGCGCCAGCGGCAGTTCGATCATGCCAAGGTGGGCCGACGCCGGCTGTGCGTTGGCCGACCCCAGGCCACGCAGAGACAGCTGTGGCACGGTCGCGCCGTCGATGTCGAGGAGCAGCAATTCCACCTTGCCGCGCCACAGCGGAGCCATCCGCAGATCGGCCTGGAGCCGATCGATGATGATGGGCATGGGCTGGCCCGTACGCACCTGGCCAAGCACCACCCTGGGGGCAGGCAACAGGTTCCAATGGAGCGTGCCGACGGTGACCGGCACGCCGAGCTTTTCGGATGCCATCTCGCCCGCACGCTGCGCGAGCGCTTCTTCCGAGGGAAACCACCACACCAGGCCGGCCAAGGCCAGCAGAACAACGGCGCCTGCCACGGCCCAGCCCTTCCGCCACCATGGGTGGGCCGGAACAGGCGTCGCCGGGGGGTGGAGGGGGGGTTGGGCGACGGCCATCGCCGAAGCGTACGGCCGCGGTCGGTCGCGCTGCGTAGGCGGTGGCCGCTTGCGATGGCGGGCCGAGCGACCCATCGGTTTCGACGTCGCCGCGAAATCCCTATAGTTGCGCCTTGCCCAACTTTGCAGGATGAACGCCATGGCTCTATGGAAACGCAGCATCGAACTCGACAAGCTCAACGCCGCTGGCGCCAACTCGGCCATCGAACGCCTGGGCATCGAGTTCATTGAAATCGGCGACGACTACATCCGCGGACGGGTGCCGGTGGACCACCGCACGGTGCAGCCTTACGGGCTGCTGCATGGTGGCGTGTCGGTGGTGCTGGCGGAGACCCTGGGCTCGATGGCGGCCAACTATGCAGCACCCGAGGGCTGGGGCGCCGTCGGGCTCGACATCAATGCGAACCATCTGCGGGGCGTGACTTCCGGGTGGGTGACCGGCACGGCGCGGGCGGTCCACATCGGCCGAACCACGCAGGTGTGGCAAATCGACATGGTCAACGACGAAGGCAAGCCGACCTGCGTGTCGCGCATCACCATGGCCATGCTCCCGCCGAAAGAGTGATTCGACCAACAACTGACGCAAAGATGTTTGCGTTATGTTGAATCAACGAAACGGTCGTTCTCTAAATAAACGGCTGTGCTGACAATGCGGAGCCTTATCCAATGGGGATTCGAACACGGTTTGCGGCCCGACTGCCATGAACTTTCAACAATTGCGCTCGGTCAGGGAGGCCGTTCGCTGCAGCTTCAACCTGACCGAGGTTGCCAATACGCTGCACACCTCGCAGCCTGGCGTCAGCCGACAGATCCGTGAGCTGGAAGAAGAACTGGGCATCGAGCTGTTCGTGCGTGCCGGCAAGCGGTTGACCGGGTTGACGGAGCCCGGTGGCCACGTGCTGCCGATCATCGAGCGGATGCTGCTCGACAGCAGCAACCTGAAGAAGGCGGGCGAGGAGTTCGGGGCGCAGCAGAGTGGCCTGCTGTCGATCGCGGCGACCCATTCGCAGGCCCGCTATGCGCTGCCCACCGCAGTGCAGGAGTTCCGCACGCAATTCCCCAACGTGAAGCTGCATCTGCACCAGGGCTCGCCCAAGCAGGTTGCGGAAATGCTGCTGTCGGGCGAGGTCGACGTGGGCATCGCCACCGAAGCACTGAGCGAGTTCGACGAGTTGCTGGCCTTGCCGTGCTACCGCTGGACCCATTCGATCGTGGTGCCGGCCGGCCATCCGCTGCTCGACGCTCCGTTGACGCTGGACAGTCTGGCCCGCTACCCGCTCATCACTTACGGACCAGGATTCACCGGCCGAAGCCATATCGACGAGGCTTTCTGGCAGCAGCAGCTCACGCCCAACATCGTGCTGACGGCCATGGACGCGGATGTCATCAAGACCTATGTGGAGCTGGGCATGGGAGTCGGCATCGTCGCCTCGATCGCCTTCGAGGCCGAACGCGACACCGGACTGCGCGCGATCGACGCCGGCCCGCTCTTCGGCATCAACCTGACCAAGCTGGCGGTGCGCAAGGGGAGCTACATTCGTGGTTATGTCTACGCGTTCATCGCATCGTTCGCACCAAGCCTGCCGCGCGAAGTGGTCGAGCTGGCGCTCAAGGGCGAAGCGGAGCCACTGCACGAAACGGCGTAAGGCCCCATGGGCGCTGGCGCGCGGCGGCCACCCGCGGGCGCTGGGTGTTGCCTAGAATGCAGGGCTGTCGATCGACTTGCGCAACGCGCAAGCTGCCTTTTTGCCCGCCATTGGAGACAAACCCATGCTTCGTCGAAAACTGCTGACGCTTGCGTCACTCACCGTGGCCATGGCCGCTGCGCACGCGCAGCCAGCGCCGGCTTTCCCGGCCAAGCCCGTGCGCCTGATCGTGCCGTTCCCACCGGGCGGCGGTACCGACATCCTGTCGCGGCTGGTGGCGCAAAAGCTGACGGAGTCGAGCCATTGGACGGTTGTGCCCGACAATCGCGGTGGCGCCGGGGGCACCATCGGCATCGCCGAAGCGGCCCGCGCCGCGCCCACGGGCTACGACATGGTGATGGGCCAGAAGGACAACATGGTCGTGGCGCCATGGCTCTACAAGAACCTCAGCTACGACCCGACCAAGGACCTGGTCGCGGTGGCGCACGTGGCCTACACACCGGTGATCATCGTCACCAACGCGAACTCGCGGTTCAAGACGCTGGCGGACGTGGTGAATGCCGCGAAGGCCGAGCCCGACGGACTGACCTACGGCTCGCCAGGCAACGGCACGACGATCCACCTGGCTGGCGAGATCTTCAAGACGGCCGCCAACATCAAGATGCGGCACATCCCGTACAAAGGCTCCAACGCCGCGCTGATGGACGTGCTCGCGGGCAACGTCGACCTGCTGATGTCGTCTGTGCCCTCCGCCATCTCGCAGATCAAGGCGGGCAAGCTGCGTCCCCTGGCAGTCACTTCGGCGAAGCGCAGCAGCTCGTTTCCGGACGTGCCGACCGTCGCGGAACTGGGCTACAAGGACTTCGATGTGAGCACCTGGTATGGGCTTTTCATGCCAGCCAACACGCCCAGGGACATCGTGGCCACGGTGAACGCCGAGGTGAACAAGCTGCTCGCCACGCCCGACATGAAGGCGCAGATCATTGCGCAAGGTGCCGAGCCGCAAGCCATGACGCCGGAGCAGTTCAGTACGTTGCTGAAGACCGACTATGCCAAATGGAAGGGCATCGTCCAGGCATCGGGCGCAACAGTCGAATAAGGGAACGTGCGCTGCCGCGCGTGCCTGAACCGCCGGGTCAGGGTTGCTGGGCGTCGGCCAGGCGCTTGCTTTTCCAATAGACGTCGTCGCCGCCGTTCAGGCGGTTGAGGACCCGGGCCAGCACGAACATCAGGTCGCTTAGCCGGTTGAGGTATTGGGCAGGCGTTGCGTTCAGTGGTTCCTGGCCGGCCAGCGCGACCACCGCACGCTCCGCACGGCGTGCAACCGTACGGCAGACATGCGCAAGCGACGCTGCCCGGCTGCCGGCGGGAAGGATGAACTCCTGCAACGCAGGCAGCTGCGCGTTGTGATCGGCCAAAGCCTGGTCCAATGCCACCACCGCCTCTGGTTTCAGCAACTCGAAGCCGGGGATGGAAAGTTCTCCACCGAGGTTAAACAACTCGTGCTGCACCTCAACCAGCAAGTCCCTTACTCCAGGCGGCAGGTCTTCGCACAAGAGCACGCCGATCTGCGAATTGAGTTCATCCACGTCCCCCATGGCATGCACCCGGAGGTGGTGCTTGGGCACGCGGGTGTTGTCCCCCAGGCCGGTGGTGCCGTTGTCGCCTGTACGGGTCGCGATTTGCGTGAGCCGTTGTCCCATGAAGATCCTTGCGTTGATGCGGTGCAGCGTATTAAACCGGAGCTTGGTCTGCCATGGTTTGCTTGCAAATTAACTCTGTGATTTGTCTTGTTTTGTGAGCAGCGCAACAGCGGGCAAGAGTGCTGGCATAGGCTGGACCGTTGCGGTGCAATACGCGCCTGTTCCACGTTGATGAGACCCAACATGCCTTCCAAGAAGACAAGCGCATCGATGCTGCTGACCCATTTCGAATGCTGCAGTGTGGCACTGTTTGCTGCCTTCGCCATCAGCGCTGCCGCTGGCGCGCACGCCCAGGTGTCCACCAGTTCTTCAGGTCGCAGCCGGGTGGGAGACACCGCCTTTGCCCGCGCGGACGGCGACCGGGACGGCCGACTGAGCCGAGAGGAAGCGCGGTTGTTTCCCGCCGTTTCAGAACGTTTTGACGAACTCGATCTGGATCGGGATCAATTCCTCTCGCGGGCTGAATTCGAGGAGGCCTTGAAACAGTAGATGTGAATGTGCCGCCCTTTCATTCGGCGGCCTAGGCAAGACCAGAGGGGTTGCCGCAGAATAGGGGACTCAAGGAGACCCTATGAACGCGCCCACCCATCCCACCCACCTGATGCCCGAGATCCACCAGAGAGAGGTGCCACAGGTCCTAATCGACGCCTTGAAGGCACGGTTTGCCGAGCGGTGTTCCACCGCCCTGGTGGTGCGCGAACAGCATGGGCGCGACGAATCTTCGTTCACCGTCCCGCCGCCATCCGCCGTGGTGTTTGCAGAGAGCACCCTCGACGTTGCCGATGCGGTGCGCATGGCCGGGGAGCACAGCACGCCGGTCATTCCGTTCGGCGTCGGCTCATCCCTGGAAGGGCACCTGCTTGCGGTGCAAGGCGGCATCAGCATTGACGTGAGCCGGATGAACAAGGTACTGTCCATCGACGCGGACGATCTGACCGTCACGGTTCAACCAGGCGTCACTCGCAAGCAGCTGAACGAAGAACTCAAGAGCACGGGGTTGTTTTTTCCGATCGATCCGGGTGCCGATGCGTCCATTGGTGGCATGAGCGCCACGCGCGCCAGCGGGACGAATGCCGTGCGCTACGGGAACATGCGCGAAAACGTGCTGGCCCTGCAGGTTGTCACCGCCAGCGGCGAGGTGATCCGCACGGGTACCCGCGCGAAAAAATCGAGTGCTGGCTACGATCTGACCCGCTTGATGGTCGGGAGCGAAGGTACGCTAGGTGTGATCACGGAGGTCACGGTACGCATCTATCCACTGCCAGAGGCGATCTCGGCGGCCATCTGCTCCTTCCCAGACATCGAGTCTGCGGTGCGGACCACGATTCAGGTCATCCAGCTCGGCGTTCCCATTGCCCGGGTCGAGCTGATCGACCAGAACACGGTCAGGATGGTCAACGCGTATGCAAAGCTCGGCTTGCGCGAAGAGCCGATGTTGCTCATGGAATTTCACGGCTCCCCAACTGGCGTCAAAGAACAGGCTGAAGTGGTCCAGGAAATCGCTTCCGACCACGGTGGCAACGCGTTTGAATGGGCCAGCACGCCAGAAGAGCGAACAAGGCTTTGGACCGCTCGGCACAATTCTTATTTTGCAGCGGTCCAATCACGGCCTGGCTGCAAGGTGATTTCCACCGACACCTGTGTGCCGATCTCCAGATTAGCGGACTGCCTGCTCGATTCAGTGCGCGAAGCCGACGCCTCCGGCATTCCATACTTCCTCGTGGGACACGTAGGCGACGGCAACTTCCATTTCGGTTACCTCCTCGATCCGAACATTCCGGAAGAGCGGGTTGTCGCGGAAAAGCTCAATCACGACTTGGTCACCAGGGCGCTGGAATTGGAGGGTACTTGCACGGGTGAGCACGGTGTGGGACTGCACAAGATGGATTTCTTGGTTAGTGAGACCGGGAATGGTGCAGTGGAGATGATGCGGACCATCAAGCGTGCGCTTGATCCGAAGAACATCATGAATCCGGGGAAAATCTTCGTACTGTGAGAGGCGCTTGCAGAGGGGCATTTATGCGCAGGGACAACAGTTAAAAGGCCCGCCGGCGTCATCGGCGTCATCGGCGTCGTTATCCGGCCTGCAC
>JAQGNA010000556.1 GCA_028292075.1 Rhodoferax sp.
ACGCCCCCACGCAGTCGTCCGGCGTGCCGGTGCGGCCCATCGGAATGCTCTTGCGCGCGCCTTCGAGTTGCTCGGGGCTCGAGTTGCGCACGTGGAAATCGGTGAGGATCACCCCCGGCGCCACGCCGTTCACGCGCACGCCATGCGGCGCCATCTCGCGGGCCAGCACGCGCGTCATGGTG
The DNA here is from genome assembly GCA_028292075.1 of Rhodoferax sp. The sequence goes on from JAQGNA010000556.1 coordinate 183, forward strand.
CTGACGAAGGCCTTGGCCGAGCCGTACAGGCCCACGCCCTCTCCGCCGCCCGTCCGGGCGGCAATCGAGGTGGTGTTGATCATGCTGCCGGAGCGCGCGGCGCGCATCACCGGGGCTGCTGCGCGGCATACGGCGAAGGCGGCGTGCACGTTCAGCCCCATGACGCGGTCGTAGTCTTCGTCGGTCGCATCGGCCAGGGGGCGCCGCCCGAACATGTCGCCGGCATTGTTCACCAGCACATCGAGCCCGCCGAAAGCTTCGACCGTGCGGTCGATCAGCGTGGGCCCAACGGCCCGGTCCTGCAGGTCGCCGCCGAGCGTGATGGCCGTGCCACCGGCGTTGCGGATGGCCGCCGCCACCGACTCGGCGCCGTCGCGGTTGTGCGCGTAGTGCACGGCCACTTTGGCGCCAAGGCTGCCGAAGGCCAGGGCCACGGCAGCGCCGATGCCCGAGCCGGCGCCAGTGACCAGCACGCGCTTGTCCTTGAACCTGAGTGCTGTCGAAAAATCCGTCATGCCGCTGTCTCCGGGTTGGTTGTGGTGGTGGTGGTTTGATTCTTGGTGCGACGCAGCCCTTCGACCAGCGTCATGGCGTAGTTGGCGGCGTCGACCATGCTGTCGGCGCTGGCGATGCCCTTGCCGGCAATGTCGAAGGCCGTGCCGTGGTCCACCGAGGTGCGCAAAATGGGCAGCCCCAGCGTGATGTTGACGCCGCTCACCGCGTTCCAGGCGCCGGTGGCCGGGTCGATCGAAAAGCCCAGCAGCTTGACCGGGATGTGGCCCTGGTCGTGGAACATGGCGACGACCGCGTCGAACTGGCCTGCCCGCAGCTTGATGAACACCGTGTCGCCGGCCCAGGGCCCGGTGACGGCATGGCCCGCGGCCGCGTATTCGGCCACGATGGGCGCGATGATTTCGCCGTCTTCGCGGCCCAGAATGCCGCCCTCGCCGGCATGCGGATTGAGGCCCGCCACGGCGATGCGCGGGCGCTCGATGCCCAGCGCCCGCAGCGCGTCGAGCGTGACGTCGAGCACGCGGCGCAGGCGCACCGGCGTCAGCCGCTTCGGCACCTCGGACAGCGGGCAGTGCGTGGACACATGGCTCACGCGCATGCCGCCATGGGCCAGCATCATCACGCCGTCGCGCATGCCGGTCAGGTGGGCCAGCATCTCGGTGTGGCCCTCGAACGGATAGCCCGCCAGGTGCAGCGCCTCCTTGCACAGCGGCGCGGTGACGATGGCGTCGATCCGGCCGGCCTGCGTCGCCTGCACGGCGCGCTCCACCGCCAAGTAAGACCACTTGCCGGCCGCGGCGCAGACCTGGCCGACGGGCATGTCGCCGTCCACCGGGCCGACGTCGATCATGTGCAGCGGAGCCGCGTCGAGCCTGAGCAGGTCGGTGGCGCGCTGCAGGGCGGCGCCGCTGCCGAAGACCTGCAGCTCGACCCTGCCCTGCTGCACGAGATCGCGCATCTGGTGCGCGGCCTTGACGATGATCTCGGGTCCGATGCCGGCGGGGTCGCCCATGGTGAGGGCCAGGCGGATGGGTGTTTTCATGGAGCGTGTTCCTTTTGGGCCAGCATGGCCAGCAGCGCGGAAAGATCGTCCGGAGCGCCGAACGCACCGGACCGTGAGTAACAGGTGACGCCGTCCCAGGCGCCGCCGCAAAGCCGTGCGCGGCCCCAGCCGCCACGCGGACAGGTGCTCGCCAGCAGGCTTTGGACGCCTGCCGCGTGGCACAGCGCCAGCAGGGTGTCGCCACCCACCACCACCAGGATGTCAGGCCTTGGTGACATGGCGACCAATTCCGCGGTGCGCTGGCGCAGCAGCGCCGCCGCCACGTACGAATCCACCGCCACCGGATGGGCCAGGTCGGCACAGGCCACACCCTGCGCCGCCACGCTGGCCCATTGCGCGCGCAGCACCGGATGCCGGCTCGCTGTGACCAGTTGCACCCTTTGCAGCGGTTGCAGCGGTTGCGCGCCTTGCACGCCTTGCACGCCTTGCCCGGTGCCTGGCTGAAGCGTGCGAACGGCGCCGTCGGAGGGGCCGGCTTCGTGCGCCCGCCCCTTGTCGTTGGCATGCCCCTTGTCGTTGGCACGCCCCTTGTCGTTGGCATGCCCCATGTTGGCGTTCTCCATGTCGTTGGCCTGCGCCGCCAGCGCCCAGGCGAGCCCGGCGCTGCCGCACCAGAGCCACTTCGCAGGATGCCCGCTTTGCCCGCTTTGCCCGCTTTGCCCGGTTCGCACGGACCAGGCGGCCAGCCGCGCCAGGTCCACGTCACCGGTGACATCGGGCACGAGCACCTCGCCGGGTTCGATGTCGCCAGGACGGTTGCCCACACGGGCCTTCACGCCGTGCGCGGCCAGCGCCTCGACCAGGTCGATGGCGCCCTGCGCAGCATCCAGGCCCGCGTTGCCAGGCTGGCCTGCATGGTCCGGCAAGTGCGGTAGACCGACCCAATGGCGGCCATGCCGCGTGAACCGGCCCTGCGCCGGAAACGCCGGCGCCAGCACCATGCCGTCGAAGCCGCCATGCCGCTGCAGCCAGGCGATCTCGGCAAAGCTGTTGCCGCGCATCAGGCTGTCGACCTTCTTGAAGCACGCTGCCGGGCGAAGGCCCGCAGGCCCGCCGGTGAACCATGGCAAGGCTGCCGCCAGTGCGCCTTCCATGGCCTGCACCGGCAGGTTGCGCGAGCCCGTGGCAACGGCCTGAACCGGCGCCTCCCGCACAGCGCCAGGCCCCAGCAACACCGGCACATCGCCCCGCTGGGCAAAGGCCGCTGCGGTGTCCAGTGCGCCGGTCAGATCATCGGCAAGGATGCGCCAGCGCATGGTCGGTGTCGGGCTCAAACGTGGCCCCAGATGCGATCCGTGCGATCGGTGCGATCGGTGCGATCGGCACATGTGGCCTGGGTTGCCGACATCACGCGACGGACACCTGTGTCACGCGAACGCCGGCCTGCTGCAGGCCTTCGATCGCGGGGGCGGGCACGCCGCTGTCGGTGATCACCGCGGCGAACTCGGCCACCTGGCAGATGGTCATGAAGGCACGCGGACGAAACTTGGACGCATCGACGAGCAGGCGCCGCGTGGTGGCCGCCTGCATCAGCGCGCGCTTGACGGCCGCGACCTCGGGGTCGGTCTCGGAGAGCACGCCGTCGGTCACCGCATGCGCGCCCATCAGCAGCACGTCGGCACGGATCTGCCGCGCGCCGCTCAGCACCTCGTCGCCCATCATCGTGTTGCTGCCCCGGCGCAGCATGCCGCCCAGCACATGGACGCGGATGTGCGGGCTGGCGCCCAGCAGTTGCGCCACGGCCAGGTCGTTGGTCACCGCGACCAGTTCGATGCGGCGCTCGAGAGCGGCCCGCGCGGCTTCCATCACGGTGCTGCCGCTGTCGAAGATCACGCTCTGGCCCGGCTCCAGTTCGGCCGCCGCCGCATAGCCGATGGCCCGCTTTTCGCGCGGAGAAAGTTCAGCCGCCGCCACCGGGTCGGGCTCGAACGTGCTGTAGTGCTGCTGCCGCAGCAGCGCGCCGCCGTGGGTGCGGTCCAGCACGCCATCGGCCTCCAGCGCATCGAGGTCGCGGCGCAACGTGGACACCGAAGCGTCCATCGCCTGTGCCAGTTGCTGCAGCGTGACGGCGCCATGCCGACGCAGGAAATCCACGATGCGGTCGCGCCGCTGACTGGGCAGGAGCGACACGACGGTCAGCGGAACGAGGGCTGTCTTGGGCGGCATCTTTGGAAGATCGTGGTAGGGGTATTCACCAATGAAGCCCTATTTCAAGCAAATAGCGGTTGATTGATTTTGGTAGATTGTGAAAGAATTTGGCCAAGGTTGCAAGATTCATTGCAACCCTGCCGGTCACCGCCGATGGCTCGCCGCCATCGCCACCTGTCCACACCACGACACACCACGAAGAAATCAGGAGACAAATCCATGTCGACACCATCCAACTGCGCAATGTCGGGCCTGCCAGGCCGTCGCCGCGCCCTGGCCACGCTCGTTCTGTCCGTCACCGCGCTGGCGGGCAGCCTGCCGGCCCTGGCGCAAACGGCGCCTTATCCCAGCAAGCCGGTCACGCTGATCGTGCCCTACCCCGCCGGCGGCGCCAACGACGCGGTCGGCCGCCTGATCGGCCAGAAACTGGCAGAGACGCTGGGCCAGCCCGTCATCGTCGACAACCGGCCGGGCGCAGGCACCACCATCGGCGCCGCCATGGCCGCCCGCGCCCCGGCCGATGGCTACACCATCGTGCTCGGCTCGCTGGCCAGCAACGCCGTGAGCCCGCACCTCATGCCCAACCCCGGCTACGACGCACTGAAGGATTTCGCGCCCATCGGCCTGATCGGCGTGGCGCCCATCGTGGCCACGGTGAACAAGGAATCGCCCTACACCTCGCTCAAGTCACTGGTCGATGACGCGAAGAAGCGCCCTGGCGACGTGATGTACGGCTCGGCCGGCAACGGCTCGCCGCTGCACCTGGCCGGCGAGCTGTTCAACCAGGCCGCCGGCGTCAACATGACCCATGTGCCCTACAAGGGCGGCAGCGCGCACACCATGGACCTGATCGGCGGCCGGCTGGCGGTGATCTTCGACACCACCACCGCCGCCATGCCGATGATCAAGGGCGACAAGATCCGCGCCATTGCCGTGTCGTCGCCCACCCGCCTGCCCGACCTGCCCAACGTGCCTACCTTCGCCGAGGCCGGCTTCCCCGGCTTCGAGGTGCAGGGCTGGTACGCGCTCTACGCGCCCGCCAAGACCCCGCCCGAAATCGTCGCCCGGCTCAGCGCCGACCTGGGCAAGATCATGCAGATGCCCGACGTGGACAGCAAGCTGAAGGCCCTGGCCGTGAAGCCGTCCTACGGCACGCCGCAGGAGTTGGGTGCGTTCACGGTGGCGGAGTTCAACAAGTACGGCAAGGTGATCAAGGCGGGGAACATCAAGGCGGAGTGAGGTTGCTAGTTTGACGTCGGTGGCTGGTGAGCCCGTTGCCGGCAGGCCAGCGCCGGGTCGGGCCTGTGCATTTGGTCCCGGAGTGCCGCGCGTGCTGCCGATCCGGGAGAGGGATGGAATGACGGCTGTATGGCGCCGGTTGGGTACGGTTGCGCATGACTGTGTGGGCGCATTTCACCA
>JAQGNA010000360.1 GCA_028292075.1 Rhodoferax sp.
CCTGGGCGAGAACGCCATCGTTCCACTGAACCTGTCGCGCAACGGCACGGCCAACTTCGTGGTCACCGGCAGCTGGAGCCTGAAGTCCCAGAAGGAAGCCAAGAAGTACTGCAAGGTGCATGTGGCGGCCAGCAACGCGTCGCCCCAAGGCCATACGAGCCTGCCCGACCCGGCCACCTGGGCGCTCAACCCCGCGGCGAGCTACACCCACATCTGCACCAACGAGACCATCGACGGCGTTGAGTTCCAGACGCTGCCCGACCTCAAGGCGCTCGGCAGCGACGCCCCGCTGGTGATCGACTTCTCTTCGCATGTGGCATCGCGCCCGGTGGACTGGAGCCGCGTCGGCCTGGCATTCGGCGGCGCGCAAAAGAACCTCGGCCCCGAAGGGCTGACCATGGTGGTGGTTCGCGAAGACCTCCTCGGCCATGCCCTGGCCATCTGCCCCAGCGCATTCAACTACAAGACGGTGGCCGACGCCGACTCGATGTTCAATACGCCGCCGACCTATGGCATCTACATCGCCGGCCTGACCTTCCAGTGGCTCAAGTGCCAAAGCGAAGCCGGGCTGAGCGGCATTGCCGCCATGGAACACCGCAACATCGCCAAGGCAAACCTGCTTTACGGCGCCATCGATGGCTCGCAGCTGTATGTCAACAAGGTAGACCGGGCCTGCCGTTCGCGCATGAACATCCCGTTCTTCCTGCGCGACGAAAGCCGCAACGACGCCTTCCTGGCGGGGGCCAAGGCGCGTGGACTTTTGCAGCTCAAGGGACACAAGTCCGTGGGCGGCATGCGCGCAAGCATCTACAACGCCATGCCGTTGGCGGGCGTGCAGGCGCTGGTGGACTACATGCGAGAATTTGAGACCCACCAAGCCTGAACCATGCCTGAACTCTTCCCCCAACCTGACCACGCCAAGGACGTCCCGAGCCTGGCAGACCTGCGCGTGCAGATCGACAGCATCGACCAGGAACTGCTCACGCTGCTGAACCGGCGTGCCCATGTGGCCGAGCAGGTCGGCGAAGTCAAGAAACGGGAAGGTACGCCCTTCTTCCGGCCGGACCGCGTGGCCCAGGTGATCGAGAAAATTCAGACACGCAACGAAGGGCCGCTGAAAGACCAGCACGTGGCCAACATCTGGCGCGAGATCATGTCGGCCTGCCTGGCCCTCGAGGCGCCGCAGCGGGTCGCGGTGCTGGGCCCCGCCGGCACCTTCACCGAGCAGGCGGCCATGGCGTATTTCGGCAATGCCGTCGAAATGATCTACTGCGCCAGCTTCGACGAAGTGTTCCATGCCACCGCGGCGGGCACGGCGCAGTACGGGGTCGTGGGCGTCGAGAATTCCACCGAGGGCGTGGTCGCCCGCACGCTCGACCTTTTTCTGCATTCCCCGGTGCATGTGGTGGGTGAGGTCAGCCTGCTGATTCGCCACAACCTGCTGCGCCTGAGCAATTCGCTCGACGGCATCGAAGTCGTGCTGGCCCATCCGCAGGCCCTGGCGCAGTGTCAGACCTGGCTCAGCCGGCACCTGCCCGGCGTGGAGCGCCGCGCCGTGTCGAGCAATGCCGAAGGCGCCCGCCTAGCCGCCACCAACCCGGCTTGGGCGGGCCTGGCCAGCGAACATGCGGCGGCGCAGTTCAACCTGCACATTGCGGCCCATGCGGTCCAGGACGAGGCGTACAACCGCACCCGCTTCGCCGTCATCTGCCTGCCGCAGACGCTGGCCGCTCCACCGGCCACCGGCAAGGACTGCACCAGCCTGGTCGTCTCGGTGCCGAATGTGCCCGGCGCCATGCATGACCTGCTGGTGCCGCTCAAGACCCATGGGGTGTCGATGACGCGCTTCGAGTCGCGGCCGGCGCGCACCGGCCAATGGGACTACTTCTTCTACATCGACCTCGACGGCCACCCGAGCCAGCCGAACGTGGCCAGGGCGTTAGAGGAATTGAACAGGATTTGCGCTTTCTTCAAGATCCTCGGTACCTATCCGGTGAGCTCCTGAGCCATGCGGCCGCTTCGCCTGCCGGCACCCATCCTTCGCAGCCGCACCAAGCTGGCGCGCACCCCGGAACCTCTTCATGTTTGAACAACTCGGCCTGATCGGCTGTGGACTGATGGGCGGCTCGTTTGCGCTCGCCCTCAAGCGTGCCGGCCTTGTGAAGCGCGTTGTCGGCTACAGCAAGTCACCATCCACCACCAGTCAGGCCCGCCAGCTCGGCGTCATCGACGTCGTAGCACCTTCGGCGCTGCTGGCGGTGGCCGGTGCCGACATCGTGCTGCTGGCCGTGCCCGTATCTGCCACCGAAGCCACCTTCAAGTCGATCAAGCACCTGATCACGCCGCAGACACTGGTGATGGACGTCGGCTCCACCAAGCGCGACGTGGTCGACGCCGCCCGCCGTGCGCTGCGCGAGCAGGTCGGCTCCTTCGTGCCGGCGCATCCGATCACCGGCAAGGAAGTGGCCGGCGTGGAACATGCCGAGCCTGATCTCTACATCGGCAAGCATGTGATCTTGACGCCGATCGAGCGCACATTGCCGCGGCAGATCCAGCAGGCCACCGAAGTCTGGACGGCATTGGGTTGCAACGTGGTGCAGATGACGCCCGAGTCGCATGATGCCGCCTTTGCCGCCGTCAGCCACCTGCCTCACCTCATCGCCTTTGCGATGATGCACAGCCTCATCACCCAGCCCAAGGGCGACGAATACCTGCAGCTTGCGGGTCCGGGCTTTCGCGATTTCACACGCATTGCCGCCAGCGACCCCCACATGTGGCGCGACATCCTTCTGGCCAACCGCGAAGAACTGATGGCGCAGTCGCAGAGCTTCCAGCGAGCACTGCAAAGCCTCGAGCAACTGATCGACAAACAGGACGGCGACGCCCTGGAAGACCTGATCGCGCAAGCCAGCGATGCCCGCGCCGACTGGCGCATGGTCTCGCTCAAACCCAAAAAATAGTGCCGCCCGATGTTCTCGACCGCCTTCATTGACCTTCCTCCGCTCGAGGGCGCGGCCGGCACGGTCGTGCTGCCGGGCTCAAAAAGCATTTCGAACCGGGTGCTGCTGCTGGCCGCGCTCAGCGGCGGAACCACCACGGTGCATGACCTGCTCGACTCCGACGACACCCGGGTCATGCTCGCCGCGCTGCGCCAGCTCGGCTGCGGCGTGGCCCAGCAGGGCACAACCGTCGAGATCACCGGCCTCGATGGCCAGCTGCAAGTGCGCCAGGCCGACCTCTTCATGGGCAACGCGGGCACGGCCATCCGCCCTCTCACGGCAGCGCTGGCGGTGCTTGGTGGCGACTTCACCCTGCACGGCGTACCGCGCATGCACGAGCGCCCCATCGGCGACCTGGTCGATGCGCTGCGCCAGCTCGGCTGCCAGATCGCCTATACCGGCAATCCGGGTTATCCGCCGCTGCGCCTCAGCGGCGCTGCGGGCGCGCCCCGTCTGCACCTCGATGCGCCGATCCGTGTACGCGGCGACGTGTCGAGCCAGTTCCTCACTGCGCTGTTGATGGCCTTGCCACTGGTAGCAAAGCAGGACGTGGTGATCGACGTGGTCGGAGAACTCATCTCCAAGCCCTACATCGAAATCACGCTCAACCTGTTGGCGCGTTTCGGCATTGCCGTGCAGCGCCAGGGATGGCAGCGGTTCACCATTCCGGCTGGCAGCCGGTATGTGTCACCCGGCGAGATCCACGTCGAGGCCGACGCTTCATCCGCCAGTTATTTCATCGCGCTCGGCGCCATCGCCACATCCCCTCAGGCGCCGATCCGCATCGAAGGCGTGGGCGAAGCGTCGATTCAGGGCGACATCCGCTTCGTCGAGGCCGCCCGGCAGATGGGCGGGCAGGTCAGCGGCGGGCCGAACTGGCTCGAGGTCCGGCGCGGCGCCT
>JAQGNA010000684.1 GCA_028292075.1 Rhodoferax sp.
ACACGAAGCCACCGCAAAACAGTTCGTCGTTCCGGCCGAACCGACCGGCGATGTCGGCCGCTGGCCCGGCGGCCAGACCAACGACGCCGGCTCGGTGCGCGCCATGGCCATGAAGTCGATGTTCGAACGGCTCGAAGGCGTGTGCGAAGGCGCGCTGGCCGTCAACCTCGATGCCGAGGTGGTCTGGATCAACGAAAAATACGCGCGCATGCTCGGGAGCGCCGCGGCCATCGGCCGGCCGGCGCAAAGCCTGATTCCCAACAGCCAGATGCGCGAGGTGGCCCGCACCGGCCGGCCCATCGTGCTGGACATCATGCCCTTCGGCGACGAGCACCCGGTCGTGACCCGCACGCCGATCCGCGAAGAGGCAGGGCAACTGATCGGCGCCGTGGGTTTCATGCTGTACAACCACCTCGAAGGCCTGAAACCGGTGATGCACAAGATGGCGCAGTTGCAACACCGGCTCGAAGCCGCCGAGAAGGAGCTGGCCGACACGCGCCGCGCCAAATACAGCCTGGCGTCGTTCCTCGGCATTTGCCCGGCCGCTGCGGAAACCAAGCGCCAGGCGCGCCGCGCGGCGCAGCTCGACACCACGGTGCTGCTGATCGGCGAGACCGGCACCGGCAAGGAACTGCTGGCGCATGCGATCCACAACGTGTCGGCCCGCGCGCACATGCCATTCGTGAGCGTGAATGCGGCGGCGATTCCCAAGGCGTTGCTCGAAGGCGAGCTGTTCGGCGCAGAGATCCGCGGCACGCCGCTGCTGATTCAGGTCTACCTCATCGCCCTGCCCTCCGGCCCAGTCGGCGCCGACCATGCCGGCGACGCAACAGGGCGCCACGGTGGAGACGCTGAGCCGTGTGGTCGAGGCGGCCGAGCGTGGCGCCATTGCGGGCGCCCTGCGAGCGTCCAAGGGCAACAAGCCCGCCGCCGTGGCCGCGCTGGGCATCTCCCGGGCGGCGCTCTACCAGAAGCTGGGGTCGGCCCGATTGGAGGAGCCGGCATGGTCGACGGTGGGACCGGCGACGGAACCGACGGCCTGATCCACACTGCATTCCTCCAGCGACAGCCTACTCCGCCATGACCCCATCGCTTCCTCGCACGGCGTTCAAGCTGTTCAAGCCGTTGAAGGGTTTGCGCATCTTGAGTCTGGCCCTGAACCTGCCCGGGCCGGCCGCGTTGATGCGTGGTCGGGAGATGGGCGCGACCTGCATCAAGCTCGAGCCACCTCCGCCCGCCCGCGGCCCAAGCGAGGCCTCGGTCTGCGGTGACCCCATGAGCGTCTACAACCCCATCGCCTATGCCGCACTGCACCGAGGCCTGCGGCCGAAGGTGGCGGACCTCAAGACCGATGCGGGGCGACGGCTGCTGCACCGCGAGCTGGCAAGGGCCGATGTGCTGATCACCTCCTTCCGCCCCTCTGCGCTGCGGAAGCTGGGTCTGAACTGGCACGCGCTCGCGTCCGCCTATCCGGCGCTTTCGCAGGTGGCCATCGTGGGTGGACCAGGCGCCGCCGCGGAAACACCAGGCCACGACCTCACCTACCTCGCCGCGAACGGGCTGGTCCCGACGCTGGACCTGCCTCCCACGCTCTATGCCGACATGGCCGGCTCGCTGCAGGTGACGGAGGCCGTGCTGAAGGCGGCTTTGCACCGGCACGGCGGATCAGGGCGCGGGTTGTATTTGGAAGTGGCGCTGTCCGATGCGGCCGCCTACCTGGCCCTGCCGCGCGCCTGGGGCCTGACGCAGCCGGGCGCTACCGTGGGCGGCGGGCATGCGGGCTACCGCGTCTACGCCTGCCAGGATGGGCGAGTGGCCGTAGCCGCCTTGGAGCCGCACTTCGCCGCGGCACTGTGGGATGCGGCCGGGGTGCCATGGGCTGGCACCGAAACGATGTTCAGCCCGGCCACGCTGCAAGCCATCACCGCCTGTCTGGGGCGCATGACACGGGCCCAACTGGCGCAGCTCGCACTGGCCAAGGACATCCCGCTGCACACGCTGCCGCCCTGAAGGCGAGGCCCGCCCGGGGAAACGCCTACCGGCATGGTTGCCTGCGCTCAGCCGCCCTTGCGGCCCGCCTTGCGAGCCGTGACGCCGGCGCGTGGTGGCAGGCCGGTATGCTGGGTCAGCAGGCGTCCCTTCACCGGGGAATTCGGCGCGGAGGCCTTCACCTTCTCGGCCACCTTCGCCGGTGCCGCGCTCGAGTTCTTGCGGCGCGCGCTGGTGTAGGCGCCGTCGGTGATCGGCTGGTAGCTCGGGATCAGATGGTGCTTGCCGTTGCCGATCAGATCGGCGCGGCCCATGGCCTTCAGCGCCTCGCGCAGCAGCGGCCAGTTGTTGGCGTCGTGGTAGCGCAGAAACGCCTTGTGCAGGCGCCGACGCCGGTCGCCGCGCACGATGTCCACCGTCTCGCTGGTGCGCGTGATCTTGCGCAGCGGATTGCGGTTGCTGTGGTACATGGTGGTGGCCGTGGCCATCGGGCTCGGGTAGAAGGTCTGCACCTGGTCGGCGCGAAAACCGTTCTTCTTGAGCCAGATGGCGAGGTTCATCATGTCCTCGTCGCTGGTGCCCGGGTGGGCGGCGATGAAGTACGGAATGAGGTATTGCTTCTTGCCGGCCTCGGCGCTGAACTTCTCGAACATCTGCTTGAACTTGTCATAGCTGCCGATGCCGGGCTTCATCATCTTGGTGAGCGGGCCCTGCTCGGTGTGCTC
>JAQGNA010000699.1 GCA_028292075.1 Rhodoferax sp.
TTCTCGGATGCGGACCGCGAGCGCATCGGCGTGCACACCTGCCCCGGCGGCGACTGCGATTCGACCCACAGCGCCGACGTCGACTATGCCGAGCTGCTGCCGAGCCTGTTCGAGCTCAACGCCTGCAACTTCTTCATCGCGCTGGCCCGCGAGCCGAACCGCGAGCGTGTGCTCGAGATGGTGCGGCGCTACCTGAAGCCGAGCCAGCGCGCCTTTGTCGGGGTGATCGACCCGCTCGACCCGCGGGTCGAAACGCCCGAGGAGGTGTGCGAGCGTGTGCTCGAGGCGGCCCGGTTCATTCCCCTGGCGCAACTGGGCACCACGGACGATTGCGGCTTCTCGCCGTTTTCCGACGACGTGTCCACCAGCCGCGCCACCGCATTCGCCAAGATCAGGAGCCGGGTGCTGGGGACGCGCATGGCAGAGCAACGGCTTGCCGCTGGCGGCGTGACCGCGTAGGACCGCCATGTCCACGGTGTTCACGCCGCACGGCAACAGCCTCGTCTCCGACGACACGCTGCGCCTGGAGCGTTCGGCGCTGGAGACTTCGGTCGCGGTGCTGCAGCGTCAGCGCCGCATGGAGCAGCAGCTGCAAAAGGCCAAAGCCGATCTCGAGGTGCTGACGGCGGAGCAGGCCCGTTCACTGGCACTGCTGCACGCCACGCTGGAGGCCTCGCCCGACGGCGTGGCCGCCATCAGCCCGGCGGGCGATCTCATTGCCTACAACAGCAGCTTTCTGCAGCTCTGGGGCCTGGCGCCGGAGCTGCTCACGGCAGGCGGCGCCGACGCCCTGTGGCGACACTGTGCGGCCCAGGTGAAAGCGCCGGTGCCACATGACGCCGCCGCGCTGTGGGGTCGGCCTGGCGTTCGGGACGAGACGCTTTTCCACGACGGCCGGGTCTTCGAACGCCATGTGTCCGAACTGGTGCTGGCCGGCGACCAGCCGGTGTTCGTGGCGCACTGGCGGGACGTGACCGAACGCAAGCGCTCGGAAAAGCAGCAACACCGCATGGCCCGCATGCTCGACCGCAGCCTCAACGAAATCTACCTGTTCGACCAGGAGACCCTGCGCTTCACCTATGCCAATGCCGGCGCCCTGGCGAACCTGGGCTACGACCTTGAAACGCTGCAGCAGATGCGCACGCCGGACATCAAGCCGAACTTCACCGAGGCCACCTTCCGCCAGCATGTTCAGCCGCTGATCGACGGCGGCACCGAGCTGCTGTCCTATGAGACGGTGCACCAGCGCGCCGACGGCTCGCACTACGATGTCGAGGTCTACCTGCAGCGAGACACCACCGACGAACGCCCCTTGTTCATGGCGCTGATCCTGGACATCACCGAGCGCAAGATCGCCCAGGCCCAGGTGCAGCGGCTGGCTTTTTCGGACCACCTCACCGGCCTGCCCAACCGCCGCATGCTGCTGGACCAGCTCGACAAGGCCATGGCCACCTGCCTGCGCCATCACCGCCGGGGTGGGCTGCTGTTCGTCGACCTGGACGATTTCAAGACGCTGAACGACACGCTCGGCCACGACCGCGGCGACCTGTTGCTGCAGCAGGTCGCCCGAAGGCTGCGCTCCTGCGTCCGCGAGAGCGACACCGTGGCACGGCTCGGCGGCGACGAGTTCGTGGTGATGCTCGAAGACCTGGACGCGGCCGATCTCTCCGCCGGCGCCGAAGCGCAGTGCGTGGCCGAGAAGATCCTTGCCGTGCTGAACCAGCCCTACCAGCTGGCCGACCGCAAGTACCACGGCACGCCGAGCATCGGCATCACCCTCTTCGGTGCCCGCCCCGAAACCCTGGAAGAGCCTCTCAAGCGGGCCGACATGGCCATGTACCAAGCCAAGGCGGCTGGCCGCAACACGCTGTGCTTCTTCGACCCGCAAATGCAGTCCACCCTGACCGCCCGCGCCGCGCTCGAGAGCGACATGCGCGATGCCATGGCCAACGGCGAATACAGGCTGCACTACCAGCCGCAGGTGGGCGGCCAGGACCTCATCATGGGCTCCGAGGCGTTGCTGCGGTGGACCCATCCGGTGCGCGGGCCGGTGTCGCCGGCCGATTTCATTCCGCTCGCGGAACAGTCGGGGCTCATCGTGCCGCTGGGCCTTTGGGTGCTCGAGACGGCCTGCCTCCAGCTGCGCCGTTGGGCCGAGCTGCCGCACATGGCGCGCCTCACGGTGTCGGTCAACGTGAGCCCCCGCCAGTTCAAGCAGGCCGACTTCGTGCCGCAAGTGCAAGCGGTGCTGGCGCGGACGGGCGCCGATCCGTTCCTGCTGAAGCTCGAGCTCACGGAAAACCTGCTGGTGTCCAACATCGATGACGTGATCGGCAAGATGAACGCGCTGAAGGACATCGGCGTGGGGTTCTCGCTCGATGACTTCGGCACCGGCTATTCGTCGCTCACCTACCTGAAGAAGCTGCCGCTCGACCAGCTGAAGATCGACCAGGGTTTCGTGAAGGACCTGCTCACCGACCCGGACGACGCGGCCATCGCATGCACCGTGATCGCCCTCGCCGCAAGCCTTGGCGTGGCGGTGATTGCCGAAGGTGTCGAGACCGAAGCGCAGCGCCGCTTCCTGGCCGACAACGGCTGCGAGTCGTACCAGGGCTACCTGTTCAGCCGGCCGCTGCCGGCGGCCGAACTCGAAGCCCTGGCCGAACGCGCCGGGCCGGCCCGCACCGGCGGCTGACCCGCCGCCAGACTGCCGCCCGGTTCAGCTCGGCCGGAGCTGGAACCCCTGCGCATCCAGCGTGCGCGAGCGACCCTGCGCCTTGGCGACGTAGAGGGTGGCGTCGGCGCGGCGCAGCATGGCGGCGAGGCTGTCGTCCTCGGGAATGCGCATCGCGATGCCCGCGCTGTAGCTGAGCGAATGGCCCAGCTGGCGCGGTGCGGCCTCGGCCAGGTACATGCGCATGCGCCGGTCGAAGGCGCTGGCCGCGGCGGCGTCGGCGTGGTTCATCAGCACGCAGAATTCCTCGCCGCCATAACGGCCGACGAGGTCGCCAGTGCGCACGGCAGCCTGCAGCGCCTTGGCGACGAACTGCAGGGCCCGGTCGCCGGCCTCATGGCCACGCGTGTCGTTGATCTGCTTGAAGTGGTCGAGGTCGATCATCAGCACCGCCAGCGGATGGCTGTAGCGGGTGCAGATCTCCATCTCGGTGTTGGCCTGGATCAGCCAGGCGCGCCGGTTGAGCACGCCGGTCAGGCCGTCGAGGGTGGCCAGCCGCT
>JAQGNA010000724.1 GCA_028292075.1 Rhodoferax sp.
GCACGAACAGCGAATGGGCCAGCATGCGCACTGGCGATTGCAACAGCGCCAGGCCGCTCTCGAGCACCGAGCTCTTGATCAGGCTGACGGCACCGCCGTACTGGCGCTGCTCACCCTTCATCAACACAGCGACGATGCCCAGGATGCGCGGGAGGAACAGCATGCTCAGCGTCCAGGCCCACAGGCCCATCAGTTCGGCGGGCAGCACGTCCCAATGGCCCGCGGCGATCAGGTGGCTGGTGGTTGCCATTTCGGCGCCAGACAGCCACAGGGCGGTGCCCAGCGTCAGGAACGCGAGCCACAGCGGGGCGGACAGGTACGACAGCGTGCCGGTCACGAACATCGCGCGGTGCACGGGGTGGATGCCGGGCTCGGCCATCAGGCGGGCGTTCTGCAGGTTGCCCTGGCACCAGCGGCGGTCACGGGTGAGTTCGGACAACAGGTCTGGCGGTTGCTGCTCGTAGCTGCCAACCAGATCGGACACCAGCCACACGTGGTAGCCGGCACGGCGCATCAGCGCGGCTTCGACGAAGTCGTGCGACATGATGCCGCCCGACATGCCGCCGGTGCCCTCGATGGGCGCCAGCGCGCAATGCTGCATGAATGGCTCGACGCGGATGATGGCGTTGTGGCCCCAGTAGTGGGACTCGCCCAGTTGCCAGAACTGCATGCCCAGCGTGAACAGGCGGCCGGTCATGCGCGAGGCGAACTGCTGAGCGCGGGCGTGCAGCGTCACGTGGCCGATGGCCTGCGTGGCGGTCTGGATGATGCCGGCCTGCGGGTGCTTTTCCATCAGCTTGACCATCGAGGTCAGGCAGTCGCCGCTCATGACCGAGTCGGCGTCGAGCACGACCATGTAGCGGTAGTCCTTGCCCCAGCGGCGGCAGAAGTCGGCCACGTTGCCGGCCTTGCGGTGGCTGCGGCGGGTGCGCAGGCGGTAGTACACCTCGACCTGCGTCTGCTCGGTGTGCGAGGCCAGGGCGGCGCGGAGCTCTTCCCAGGCGGCGCGCTCGGCGCGGATGGTGGCCGGATCGTAGCTGTCGGACAGCACGAACACATCGAAAGCCTTGCTGTGGCCCGTGGCCGCAACCGACTCGCAGGTGGCGCGAAGGCCGGCGAACACCGTGGAGACGTCTTCGTTGCAGATCGGCATGATGATCGCGGTGCGCGCATCGGCCGAGGTCGGCATGGCGACGTCTTTCACTTCCTTCACCGACAGCGCGTGCTTGTCGCCGCGCAGCGTCACGTAGAAGCCCATCAGCGCGGTAACGAAGCCGGTGACGACCCAGGCCGACAGCAGGGCGAACAGGCCCATCTGGCCGTATTCGAGCCAGGCGTTTTCATAGTCGGGCTGGACGCCGGCGAACAGCGTCGTGGCCATGGCCGTGCTCAGCAGCGTGATCAGCAGGAAGACCTGGCGACGGCGGCTGGCGGCGATCTGCCAGGTTTCAGGGGCGTCAGGGCCTTCGGCGGCCTTGATCGGCTTGCGTCCGGAGGCCTTCATCAGCACGCTGGTGAACAGGCTGTTCCAGAAACCGCGCCATGGCAGAGGCGCCATGCTGCCGCGGTGGACGGGCGGTGCCGTCACGGCGTTGGGATGGCGCTCTTCGCGAACGGTGCTGCGCAGGCTGACCACCTTGCCGCGGCTGGCGCGGGGCGGGTTGGCCGGGATCTGGCGGCCGATGCGGGCGAAATGCTGTTGGGGCATGGTGGACTCGCTGTGGGGTTGCCGGGATTCGGAAGGGTTGGAAGGGGTTGTCGCCGTTCTCGCAGCACGACCCCAGGGGCCGGCCTTGGCGCTGCCGCCGGCCAGTCGGACGTCGGTGGCGCGGGCCTGCCGGCGCCGTGCGTGTACCGAGGCGGACGCCGGGGAAACCAAGGCGTTCGAGGTGGCAGAAGGCGCCTGGAGAGGCTGCAGAGAGGAGGGCGACGAAGGCTTCATATGCACTGTTAAGTGCAAACCCTGTGCCAGCATTGAAAAACCGTTTTAAATCAACGGCTTAGAACGATATTTGACCGTTTTTTGCGGGTTGGCCTGCTCAAAGCGGCTTTAAACCCCTGTTTTTGTCGCTTGGTGGCGACAAGGCCGAGCACCTGGCGGGCTCAGCCTATATGAATCAACGACTTAGCCTTGTCGCTCGTCGGCGACAGCGTCCGGCGTGCTGTTGCCCGGCTCGGCCTTGAAGTGCCCCGGCGTCAGCTCGTGCTTCTGCAGCAGCCGGTAGAACTCCGTGCGATTGCGGTCGGCAAGGCGGGCCGCATCGGCCACGTTGCCGTCGGTCAGCTTGAGCAGCCCAACCAGGTATTCCCGCTCGAAACGCTGCTTGGCATCCGCATAGTTCAGCACCTCGACCGACGGCGAGCGCAGGGCGCGCTGAACCAGCGCCAGGGGGATCAGCGGCGTGGTCGACAGCGCGCACACCTGCTCCACCACGTTGTACAGCTGGCGCACGTTGCCGGGCCAGGCCGCGATGGTCAATGCCTTCAGTGCTTCGGGCGCAAAGCCGCTCAGACGCTTGCTGTACTTGCCGGCCAGACGGGCCAGGAAATGGTTGGCCAGCAGCGGAATGTCCTCGCGGCGCTCGCCCAGCGTGGGCAGGGTCAGCGTGACCACGTTGAGCCGGTAGTAGAGGTCTTCGCGGAACTGCCCCGTGGCCATGGCAGCGTCCAGGTCGCGGTGGGTGGCCGAGATGATGCGCACGTCCACCGGGATCGACTGGCTGGACCCGAGCGGGCGAACCGCACGCTCCTGCAGCACCCGCAGCAGCTTGACTTGCAGGGCGGGCGGCATGTCGCCGATTTCGTCGAGCAACAGGCTGCCGCCATCTGCGGCCTGGAACAGCCCCTTGTGGTTGGCCACGGCGTCGGTGAACGCGCCCTTCATGTGGCCAAACAGCTCGGACTCCAGCAGCGCCTCGGGAATGGCGCCGCAGTTCACCGCCACGAAGGGCTTCTTGGCCCGGGGGCTGGCGCGGTGGATGGCACGGGCCAGCAGTTCCTTGCCGGCGCCGCTGTCGCCGCGCAGCAGCACGCTCGCGTCCGACTGGGCCACCATGCGGGCCTCCGCCAAAATTTCGGCCATGCGGCTGGACCGGCTGACGATCTCGTCGCGCCAGGCCTCGTCGCCCCGTGCGGCCGGCAGGGCAGGGGCGCTGAGGGCCAGCGCCTGCGCGATCTTGTCGAGCAGCTCCCTGCCGTCGAAAGGCTTCGTGAGGTAGGTGAAGACCCCGCGGGCAGTGGCCTCCACCGCGTCGGGAATGGTGCCGTGGGCCGTGAGCAGGATCACCGGCAGCGAAGGATGGCGGGCCCGTACTTCGTCGAACAGCGCCAGGCCGTCGCGGCCGGGCAATTGCACGTCGCTCAGCACCAGCTGCGGCCGTTCGATGTCGAGCTGGTTCAGTGCGGCCTCGGCCGAGGTCACGGCGCTCACGCGGTAGCCGGCGGCGGTAAGCCGCATCGACAGCAGCCGCAGCATGTCGGCATCGTCGTCCACCACGAGGACGTGGGTCTTGGGATTCATGGCGGGCAGGGTCCGGATTGGGGCTGGGGCTAGGCTGGGGCTAGGGCGGCGGCCGCAGTCCACCGCCGGCTGCGCCACCCGCACCGTTCACGCCACCGCCGGTGTGGGGCGCCGCGCCGGGCGTGGTGCGCGAGGACAGGCTGCGTTCGATCGCCCGCATGGCCTCGAGCCGGTCGTTCAGCTGGTCGATGCGGCGCTGGCTGTCGCGCAACTGCTGGTTCTGCTTGTCGACCAGGTCTTCGACGCGTTTCTGCTCGGCATAGCGGGCCGACACCAGCCGCGCCAGCGGGTGCAGCATGCGCACGTCTTCCTGCGGATTGGCCAGCACGCGTTGCAGCAGGCTCTGCGCCCGCACCAGGTCGCCGGGCACGCGGGTCTGGCCGAGGGCCAGCGCGAGTTGCAGGTCGTCGGCGGGCTGGCGCGCGGGGTCGGTCAGGTCGCCGAGCCGGGCGATCTCCTGCTGCAACTCCGCCGGCGGCAGGTTGCGCACCTTGTCGGCATAGGCCAGCACACTGAGATTGGTGGGCCGCTGCGGAATGTTGGTCGCGGGCGCTGCACTGAGGTTGACGGGGCTGACCACGACGGCATGGGTTTCGAGCGGCGGCGGCAGCTGCGCCTTCGCACCCATGGCGGCAGGCGCCGGGGGCGGTGCGGCCGGCTGGTCGTCGAGCGGCCTGGCCGGTCGCGCCGTCTCCTGCATGGCGCATGCGCCCAGCAGCAGCGCGGCCAGCAGGACGGGGAGACCACGAAGGACGACTTGGGTAGGCGACGGCACCTGGGCGAATGTCGGGAGGAACGTTCGAATGGGCATGAAGAAGAAAGTCAACCCGGTATTTCAACCTGGAAGTGGGCACCGGGGTTGTCGGACAGCAACCTGATCTGGCCGCCGTGGGCTGCAATGTACTCTTGCACGATGGACAGACCGATCCCGGTTCCGCGCACGGCGTCGGTCGGCTGGCGCTGCCCCCGGTAGAACGGCTCGAACACCCGGCCCCGGTCGGCCCCGGCGATGCCCGGGCCTTCGTCGGTGATGTCGAGCCGCACGTTGCCGTCGCGGGTCGAAAGCTTGAGCCCGATGGCGCCGCCGTTCGGCGAGAAGCGGATCGCGTTCGACAGCAAATTGGCCACCACCGTGCCGATCTTCGCCGCATCGACCCGCACCGTCACCGGCTCGCCCTCGATGCGCACCTTGAGGTTGCGGGCGCGCCATTGCAGTTGTTGCGCGTCCACCTGTTCCTCCAGAAGCTGCAGCAGATCGGTCTTTTCCCGGCGCAGCTGGCGCGCCTCGAAAGCCGCGGCATTGAAGCGCAGCAGCGCCTCGATCTGGCTCTGCAGCGCCAGCGTGTTCTGGTGCAGGATGCGTGCGACCTCCTGCTGGTTCGGGTTCAACTCGCCGGTGACGCCGTCTTCCAGAAGCGACACGCCCTCACGCAGCGCGGCCAGCGGCGTCTTCAGCTCGTGCGAAATGTGCCGCAGGAACCGCGCCTTGTCGGCGTCGAGTTCGGTCAGCCGCAGGCGCAGCCATTCGAGCTGCTGGCCGACGCGGTGCACGTCGCTCGGGCCCTGGATGTCGATGGCCTCTTCCAGCCGGTTTTCGCCCAGGCCGACGATGGCCCGCTCCAGCCGCTTGAACGGCCGGGCCAGCCAGATGCCGAAGGCGATGGCCAGCGCCACCGCCAGCGCGATGGTGCCGATCACCTGCCGGGTGAGGGTGTCGCGGCTGGCCTCGAGCTGCGCCGTCAGCGCCAGGTTGCGCTTGGCGATCGCCTGCTGCACCTGCTGGGCGACGTTGGAATTGATGGACTCCAGCTCGCGGAATTCGGCCGCCAGGTTGCGCTCTCGCTCCAGCACGTTCTCGGGTGGCCCGTCCATCAGGCCGCGCAGCACCTTGTACTGCGCACGCCAGCGGTCGGCCACGGCCGGCGGCAGGTCGGCCGGCAGCAAACCGTCGAGAATGGCGCG
>JAQGNA010000730.1 GCA_028292075.1 Rhodoferax sp.
CTGCGGCAGCCGCTGCGCCTGGGCCCGCACCGTGGCGCTGGCCGGGGCGACCGTGGCTGTCGGCGCTGTCGGCGCTGTGGTCGTTCCCGCGCCGGTTGCCGGCAGCGTGGGCAGCGGCCGGCGCGCCAACTGGCTTCGCACCAGCAGTCCTACGACCACCAGCGCCAGCACCAGGCCGATCATGCCGAATACGCCTTTCATGTCAGGCCGTTGGCGGCACCGGCACCATGTCAAGCGTCTGCATCCAGCGCGCCAGCGCCTGGTCGTCCGGCCCACCGGCCGCGTACATCGCCTGCATGGCCCGATGCGATTCCGGGCGGTGCTGGTTCAGCTTGAGCTTGCACTGCAACCCGGTCACCCGCAACTCGAAGCCGACGATGCCGGCCAGCATCTTCAGCGCAAATTCCTCGCCCAGCCCGCGCCACTGGGCGGCATAGGCGGGTTCGTGGTCACCAATCAATGACTTGAGCAAGGCGTCCTTGGCGTCCGGCGTCTCGATCAGGGTGGCCTCCACGGTGCAATGCACGGCCAGGTAGTTCCAGGTGGGCACGCGGGCCAGGTCGGGGTAGACCTGCGGCGACAGGTAGGCGTGAGGGCCGAGAAAGGTGACCACCGCGCGGGGCCGTGCCTGCAGGTAGCGCCAATGCGGGTTCGGCTTGGCCACGTGCCCGAGCAGCAGCAGGCCGTCCGAGCCCGGCGCTTCGGCCGCCAGGTGCAGCGGCAGGTGGGTGACGAACGGCAGGCCGTCCTC
Organism: Rhodoferax sp.; assembly: GCA_028292075.1. The sequence goes on from JAQGNA010000730.1 coordinate 752, forward strand.
GTCGGTGCTGATGAGGCTCGCGAACGGGTGCTCGGTGATGAGCCGGTGGGCGTGTTCGCGGTCCTTGGCGATGAACTGGGGCGGCAGGTACATGGTGGCGCGACTTTACCGCCTTTGCCCTCTTTCACCCCCGGCTGCCCGGGGCCAACGTGCGGGCGCGTTGCAAGCCAAAATGCGGGCGTGACGCCCCAGAATGCCCTGTTCCCCGAGTTCGACGACGACCTGACGGCGCCAGGCGACGCGCCGCCCGCCACAGGCGACCCGCCCCCTGTCGCCAGGCAGCCACGGTCCGCACGGCCGGCGCCTGCCGTGCGGACGGTGAGGCTGGCGCCGCCCGACCCCGCCTGGCTTGCGCTCGCCGCCGCCCTGCCGCGCACGCTGCGCTTGGGCACCTCCTCCTGGACCTACCCGGGCTGGGCCGGCCTGGTGTGGGACGGCGAACATCCCGACACCCTGCTGTCCCGGCAGGGCCTCGCCGCCTATGGCCAGCACCCCATGCTGCGCACCGTCTGCCTCGACCGCAACTTCTACCGGCCATTGACCGCGAGCCAGTACGCCCGCTACGCCGACCAGGTGCCGGACGACTTCCGCTTCGTCGTGAAGGCGCCGAGTCTGGTCACCGATGCGCTGGTGCGGGCCGAGAACGGGCGCGGCATGCAGGCCAACACCGGCTTCCTGCAGCCCGAGCTGGCGCTGCAGGAATTCGTCCAGCCCGCGCTCGAAGGCCTGGGCCACAAGCTCGGCGCGCTGGTGTTCCAGCTCAGCCCCCTGCCCGCGGCCCTGCTGGCGCGACTGCCCGAGGTGCTGGGCCGGCTGGCCGCGATGCTGGCGGCCCTGCCCCCGCTGCAGCCGGCCGCCCCGGACGGCGTGTTCGCGGTGGAGGTACGCGACCCGGCCTTCATCACCGCCCATGCCCCGCAGTTCGCCGACGTGCTGCGCGGCGGCGGCGCCACCTTCTGCCTGGGCCTGCACCCGAAGATGCCACCGCTGGAGGCGCAGTTGCCGATGCTGCGTGCGCTGTGGCCGGCCCCGCTGGTGTGCCGGTGGAACCAGAACCGCCTTTTCGGCCCGCATGGCTACGAGGAGGCCGAGAAGGCCTATGCGCCGTTCGACACCCTGATCGATGCCGACCCGGCCACCCGGCGCGCGCTGGCCCGGGTCATCTCCGGCACGGTGGGCCGGGGCCTGAACGCCTTCGTCACGGCCAGCAACCATGCCGAAGGCTGCGCGCCGCGCACCTTGCGCCTGCTCGCCGAAGCCGTGCTCGCGCAGGCACACGGCTGAGCCCGCCCCGGTCGATTCGCTCGGAATTCGACCGACTGTGACAAAATGTTGCCACCAGCGCTCCTTGCGCTTTCACGCAACCATTCGACCCAGAATGATGAGTGACGGGGAGCAGCGCCCCTGCGTTCTCCGCGCCACCCCAGGAGCATTCCGACATGGTTCCACTGCTCCACCGTATCCGGCTCCCGCACAAGTTCCTCGCGCTGGGCGCCTTGGTGCTGTGCCTCATCGCCGCTCCGCTCGCGCTGTACCTGCAGGAGGCCAACACGCGCCTGGCGCTGCTGCGCACCGAACTCAGCGGGCTCACGAACACCCGCGCCGCCTTGCGGGGTGTCGAGGCGCTGCAGACGCTGCGCGACAGCCTGTCCCATCCGGGCTTGCCGAAGCCCGTCGACCCGGTGCCGCAAGCCGCGGCCCGCCAGGCCTTGCAACACCTGCGGGCCGATCTGGCCAGCATCGAGGAACCCCAGGCGCGGGCGCTGTGGAAGGAGATCCAGGCCGAGTGGCTGCGGCTCCCCTCGCCGAACGGTCCGGCCGATCCGGTCTTCATGGACGCGGTCGAAGCGCACACGCATCTGATCCACAAACTGACCAGATTGACCCAGATGTTCGTGTTCGACTCGAACCTGATCCTCGACCTGAAGGCCGAAACCTTCTTCCTCATCAAGGCCGGGCTGGACGATGCGCCCAACCTTATCGAGACCCTGGCCGAGATGAAGCTCCGGGTCGTCTACCTGGCCGCCACCCAGCCCGGCAGCCGCGAAGCACATGCCCAGCGCCAGGTGTTCGCCAGCCGCATCGAGTCGCTCGCCATCGCCGTCGAGGACGCGATGCAGCGTGCGGCATGGGCCGACCCTCGGCTGCAGTCGCTGGCTGCCTCCGCGGCGGTCGCCAACGCCGAAGTCCGGCTGCTCGTGGAGGAGCTTCGCCCCGACGACTTCGCCAGCCGCACGACCACGCTGCAAGCCGGCTTTCTCGGCGCCCTGAAGTCGCAACGCGACCAGGCCGACGCCGCGGCGGGCGCCCTGCAGCGGCTGTTGAACGAACGGCTGGACGCGTGGCGCCTCACCAACGGCCTGCTGTATGCGCTGCTGGCCGCCCTGTTCGCCACGGTCGTCCTGCTGTCGCTCTGGGTTGTGCGCTCGATCATGCAGCCGCTCGGGCAGGCAGTGGACACGGCGCGGCGCATTGCCGGCGGCGACCTGGCCGCGCGCATGCCGGAGCACTACGCCAACGAGAACGGCCGGCTCGCCCGCGCGCTCAACGAAATGGCCGACCGCATCGCCGGCAACATCGCGCGCCTGGTCGAATCGGAGGCCGCGTCGCAGCAGCTGAGGCAGTCGCTCGAACTCTCGGTCCGCGAGCAGCAGGCGATCCTCGAGGGGGTCAATCACGGCATCAGCTTCTACATCAACGGCGTGCTGGTGCGGTGCAACCGCAGCACCGAGCGGATGCTGGGCTACGAGGCGGGCGAGATGCTCGGCTTTCCCGCCGAGAAATGGGTCTACGACAAGGCCCAGCTCGCCCACGACCGGCCGCTCATGTACGCGAAAATTGCCGATGCCGGCGTCTATGTCGGCAACATGCATTACCTGCGCAAGGACGGCACCGACTTCTGGGCCCGCACCTCCGGCCGTGCGATCGACCACACCAACCTGGCGCTGGGCGTGGTGTGGGTGATCGAGGACATCACCGAGGCTCTGCGCCTGGAGGAGGAGCTCCAGAGCGCCCGCATCGTCGCCGAAAGCGCGAGCCGCTCGAAGAGCGAGTTTCTGGCCAACATGAGCCACGAGATCCGCACGCCGATGAACGCCATCATCGGCATGTCGCACCTGATCAACAAGACCGCCCTGGACTCGCGCCAGCGCGACTACGTGATGAAGATCCAGCGGGCCGGCCAGAGCCTGCTGGGCATCCTGAACGACATCCTCGACTTCTCCAAGGTGGAGGCCGGCAAGCTGACCATCGAACAGGTGCCGTTCGAGCTGGAATCGGTGCTGCAGACGGTGTCCACCGTGGTGGCGCAGAAGGCCGAGGAGAAGCGGCTCGAGCTGGTCTGCCAGGTCGATCCGGCCGTGCCCTCGCACCTGGTGGGGGATCCGCTGCGCCTGGGCCAGATCCTCATCAACTACGTGACCAATGCCATCAAGTTCACCGCGGCGGGCGAGGTCGGCGTGTCGATCAGCGTCGACCGGCGGGAGGACCAGGAAGTGTTGCTGCGGTGCGAGGTGCGCGACACCGGCATCGGGCTCACGCCCGCGCAGATCGCCAAGCTGTTCCAGGGGTTCGAGCAAGCCGACAGCTCCACCTCCCGCAAGTACGGCGGCACCGGCCTGGGCCTGGCGATCTGCAAGAGCCTGGCCGGACTCATGGGCGGCGACGTCGGGGTGCAAAGCACGCCCGGAGAGGGATCGACCTTCTTCTTCACCGCCCGGCTGGGCATCGCGCCCGCACCGGCGCGCCGGTTGTCGCCGGCCGTCACGCTCGCGGGGCGGAGGGCGCTGGTCGTCGACGATGTGCCCAACGCCTCCCTGGTGCTGGGCGAGATGCTGGCCGGCCACGGCATCGAGGTCGTCATCGCGCCGAACGGCGAGAAGGCCCTGCAGATGCTGGAGGCCGCCGACCGGAACCAGCGGCCTTTCGACCTGGCGCTGATCGACTGGATGATGCCGGAGATGGACGGCATCGAGGTCATCCGCCGCATCCGCCGCATGCCGCTGGTGCGCGCGCCCAAGCAGGTGCTGGTGACGGGTTATGGCCGGGACGACCTGATCCAGAGCATCGAGGCGTTGCACATCGATGGCTTTTTGCCGAAGCCGGTGAGTGCCTCGATGCTGCTGGAGGTGATGCTGCAGGTGCTCGACACGCCCGGCTCCGGCGTGGCCCGCCAGGGCGTGCATGCCGTGGCCGGGCCGGTGGCGGACGCGCGGGTTCGCGGCGCCCGCATCCTGCTGGTCGAGGACAACGAGATCAACCAGCAGATCGCGCTCGAAATGCTCAGGGACAGCGGCTTCGTGGTGGACGTGGCCGACAACGGGCTCATCGCCACGCGCATGGTGCAGGCCGAGCCCTACGACCTGGTGCTGATGGACATGCAGATGCCCGTCATGGACGGCGTCTCGGCGACCCGCATCATCCGCGGCCTGCCAGGGTTTACCGGGCTGCCGATCGTCGCCATGACGGCGAACGCCATGCAGTCCGACCGAGACCAGTGCCTGGGCGCGGGCATGAACGACTTCATCACCAAGCCGTTCGACCCCGAGCAACTGTTCCGCACCCTGGAGACCTGGATCACGCGCACCGTCGAGCCCACCGATCCCGAAGCGCCGCCGGTGGAAACGCCCGGGATGCCCGAGCGCACTGAAGCGCCTGAACCGCCGGCGCCGCCCGGCGTGCCGGAATCCGTGCCCGGCATCGACCTGGTGCTTGGCCTGAAAAGGGCGACCGGCAAACGCAGCCTCTATGGCCGGTTGCTGCACAAGTTCGCAGAGGGCCAGACCGACACGGTCGAGCGGGTGCGGCAGGCACTGGCCGCCGGCGACGATGGTCTGGCCGAGCGCCTGGCCCACACGCTGCGCGGCGTGGCCGGCAACATCGGCGCGACCGAGCTGGCCCACCACGCCGGGGTGGTCGAGGACCTTCTGCGCAGTCAGGTGGCGGGTGAACCGCGGGACCAGGC
>JAQGNA010000731.1 GCA_028292075.1 Rhodoferax sp.
CCAGGTCCTCGGGCAGGAATTGCACGATGGCCGAGATGCTGGCGTGGATGCGCACATGCCCGCGCACGCCGTCGGCATATTCGCTGAGTTCGCCCTGCATCTTCTCCAGGCTGTACAGCACCGAGCGCGCGTGGTGCAACAGGCTCTCACCGGCCGGCGTGAGGTCGACGCCCCGGGTGTGGCGGTAGAGCAGGGTGGTGTCGAGCGTGGCCTCCAGGTCGCTCAGTCGCTTGCTGACCGCCGAGGCGGCGATGAACTCGCGCTCCGCCGCACGGCCGATGCTCCCGAGCTCGCACACGGCCACGAACAGCTGCAGCGAGGTCAGGTCGATCCGGCGGGCGAAGTTGCGTTCAGTGGGTCTCATGAAATGTGTCTAGGTCGGCCGGGCATCGCTGCGGGAGAGGACTTGCGGATTTTCTCCCTTTTGCCGGCCGGCCGCCATCGCCATCCAAGATGGCGGCCATGCCCGGCTCGCTTGGCTGAGGTGTTTCCACCGATCCGTTCATCGCCGCAACGATGGACACTTCAGCGCATCCAACCACAGGAGTCATGCGCATGCCCACCCATTCGTCCTTCGCCGGCAAGGTTGCAGTCGTCACCGGTGGCACGCAGGGCCTTGGCGCGGCCATCGCCGCCTTGCTCGCCGAGCGCGGCGCACAGGCCATCGTGATCTGCGGGCGCAACCGTGAGAAGGGCGAGGCGCAGGCCGACGCGCTGTGCGCCCAGGGCACGCAGGCGCTCTATGTGCCGACCGACCTCGCGCTGGTCGAGGACTGCCGCAACGTCGTGGCGCAGGCCGACGCCAGTTTTGGCGGCGTCGACATTTTGGTGAACGCCGCCGCCATCACCGACCGCGGCAGCATCCTGGACACCGAGCCCGCGTTGTTCGACCGCATGTTCGCCGTCAACGTGCGGGCGCCGTTCTTTCTGATGCAGGAGGCCGTCAAGCTGATGCGGCGTGACGGGGCGGAAGGCTGCATTGTCAACATCGGCTCGATGTCCGCCATGGCGGGGCAGTCCTTCCTCTCGGCCTACAGCGCATCGAAAGGCGCCCTCGCCACGCTGACCCGCAACACTGCCTATAGCCTCCTGCGCAACCGCATTCGTGTGAACGGCCTCAACCTGGGCTGGATGGCATCCGAAGGCGAGGACCGCATTCAGCGCGAGTTCCACCATGCCGATGCCGACTGGCTGGCCAGGGCGGCTGCCACCCAGCCTTTCGGCCGCCTGGTCGACCCGAAGGAAGCGGCCCGGGCGGTGGCGTTCCTTTGCAGCGCGGAATCGGGCCTCATGACCGGCACGGTGATGGAATATGACCAATCGGTCTGGGGCGCTTACGACGGCGCGCCGCACCCCGAGGCGCCGCTCTGACGGCCGAGGCCGGGGTCAGTCGTCGGACAGCAGCGAAGGCGCCAGGGTGCGGACCCTGTGGTCGATGTAGTAGCCGCCGAACTCCGTGTAGCGCAGCAGGTGCTTGTCGCATCGCTGGCAGTGCCAGACGTCACAGCGGTTGAACGGGAAGAACTTCAGCGCAATGGGCGCGTCTGGCGATTCATAGCGGGTGCCCGCGGGGTGCAGTTCGTCAAAAGTCGGCTCGTACAGCGCAGCGTCGCGCAACGTGCCCACGGCGTCGAGCTGTCCGGCGGGCCATCGTTCCTCTGTGATGCTCTCCCAGCCGGCGCAGGCGCCCAGTGCGCAGGTGCACGATCTGGGTGGGGCTGTCTTTGCAAGCAGCTTGCGCAGTTCCGCGGAGGACGGGATGAACTCGGGGGTGGGGTGCATGGCGGCGTGGGATGGCAGTTTTGCAAGGAAGAAAACAACAAGTGCAGAAACGAAAAAGCCCGCTGATGTTGCCATCAACGGGCCGTTGCGTCACGGCGGGGCCGTGACGGCATCAGGGTCGGATCAGCGCTGGGCCACTGGCTGCACGTCGCGGCGCACGGCACCGGTGAACAGCTGGCGTGGGCGGCCGATCTTGTACTCGGGGTCGCCGATCATTTCGTTCAGCTGGGCGATCCAGCCCACGGTGCGGGCCAGGGCGAACACGGCGGTGAACAGCGGCACCGGAATGCCGATCGCGCGCTGGACGATGCCGGAGTAGAAGTCGACGTTCGGGTAGAGCTTGCGCGAGACGAAGTAGTCGTCTTCCAGAGCGATCTTTTCGAGGGCCATGGCCAGCTTGAACAGCGGGTCGTTCTCGAGGCCCAGCTCCTGCAGCACTTCCTTGCAGGTTTCCTGCATGAGCTTGGCACGTGGGTCGTAGTTCTTGTAAACGCGGTGGCCAAATCCCATCAGCTTGACGCCGGAGATCTTGTCCTTGACCTTTTCCATGAACTCGCCGACCTTTGCCACGCCGCCCATCTTCTGGATGTCGCCCAGCATGTTCAGCGCGGCCTCGTTCGCACCGCCGTGCGCCGGGCCCCACAGGCACGCAACGCCCGCGGCGATGGCTGCGAACGGGTTGGTGCCCGACGAGCCGCACAGGCGCACCGTCGAGGTCGAGGCGTTCTGCTCGTGGTCTGCGTGCAGGATGAAGATGCGGTCCAGTGCGCGCTCGAGCACCGGGCTCACGGTGTAGGGCTCGCAAGGCGTGGCGAACATCATGTGCATGAAGTTGCCCGCGTAGCTCAGGTCGTTCTTCGGGTACATGTAGGGCTGGCCCGCGCTGTACTTGTACGCCATCGCAACGAGCGTCGGCATCTTCGCGATCAGGCGGATCGCGGAAATCTCGCGGTGCTCCGGATTGTTGATGTCCGTGCTGTCGTGATAGAAGGCCGACAGCGCACCGACGAGGCCCGTCATGATGGCCATCGGATGCGCGTCTCGGCGGAAACCGCGCAGGAAGAACTGCATTTGCTCGTTGACCATGGTGTGCATGGTCACCATGCGCGTGAACT
>JAQGNA010000738.1 GCA_028292075.1 Rhodoferax sp.
CACCAACGCCATCGTGGTGGCGCCGTTCTTGGCCATCCTCGTGACGCTCATCGTGCGCCCGCAGGGCATCCTCGGCGGCAAGCCCCAAGTGAAGAAAGTATGAAAGCCATGACCCGTGACCATTGGGCGCTGCTGGCGGCCGCGCTGACGCTGCTGGTGCTGCCGTTCGCCGTGTCGGGCTACGTGCTGTACGTGGTGAACCTGCTGCTGGTGTTCGTGGTGCTGGCGCTCGGCATGCACGTGGTGATCGGCGAGGCCGGGCAGTTCGCGCTGTCGCACGCCGCCTTCTACGGCATCGGCATCTACACCGCCGGGCTCATCAACACCGCCTGGCATCCGCCCTTCTTCGTGTCGATCCTCGCCGGCGGGCTAGTGTCGGCGGTGCTCGGCTTCTTCATCGGCTACCTGGCGCTGCGCATGCGCGACATCTACCTGGCGCTGGCCACCTTCGCCTTCGGCGAGGCCATGCAGTGGGTGTTCCTGAGCTGGGAGAAAGTGACCGGCGGCTCCAACGGCATGCGCATGCAGCCGGCCGAACTGTTCGGCTACAAACTCACCAACGACCTGCAGGCCTACCCCTTCGTGGTGGTGATCGCCGCGCTGATGCTGTGGCTGACCGTGGTGCTGGCGCGCTCGCAATACGGCTCGGCCCTGCGCGCGGTGCGCGAAAGCGACGTGGCGGCCATGGCCATGGGCATCAACGTCAAGGCCATGAAGCAGAGCGCCTTCGCCATCTCGGCGGCATTCGCGGGCATTGCCGGCGGCATGTACACGCTGTTCACCTCCTTCATCCACCCGGAGAGCTTGGGTTTCCAGACCACCATCCTGGTGCTGACCATGGTGGTGGTCGGCGGCATGGGCTCCGTGCGCGGCGCGGTGGCCGGCGCCATCGCCTTCGGCCTGATCTCGGAGCTGCTGCGGCAGGTGACGTCGGTGCAGGAAATCATCTACGGCGTGATCCTGATGGGCTTCATGATGTTCATGCCCAAGGGCCTGTTCGCCGACCGCAACCGGCGCGTGGCGCGCCAGCACACGCAGGCGGTGAAACCATGAGCGCGCAACCCTTCCTCGACGTGGCCGGCATCACCGTGCGCTTCGGCGGGCTGGTGGCGGTGAACGAGCTGTCCTTCCAGGTCGAGCGCGGCACGATCCACGCGCTGATCGGGCCGAACGGCGCGGGCAAGTCCACCACCTTCAACTGCATCTCGCGCTATTACCAGCCCACCACCGGCCGCATCCGCATCGAAGGCGAGGACGTGACCCACTACCCGCCGGCCCGCATGGCCGGCCTGGGCGTGGCGCGCAGTTTCCAGAACCTCGAGCTGTTCGGCGAACTCAGCGTGTTTGAAAACGTGCTGCTCGGCTGCCACTCGCACAGCGCCCGCACCCTTGGCCGCCTGCTACGCCGGCCGAGCGGCGAGATCCGCGACCTGGTCGACAGCCTGATCGAGCGCGTGGGCCTCACGCACGACCGCCACACCCGTGCGCGCGAACTCGACTTCGGCCACCAGAAGCTGCTGGAGATCGCCCGCGCGCTGGCCCTTAAGCCGCGGCTGCTGCTGCTCGACGAACCGGCCGCCGGCCTGCGCAACCGCGACATCGAGAACCTCGACCGCCTGCTGACCGAACTGGCCCGCCGCGACGGCATCACCGTGCTGCTGGTCGAGCACGTGATGCAGCTGGTCATGTCGATCTCCGACCGCATCACCGTCATGTCCTTCGGCCAGAAGATCGCCGAGGGCACACCGCAACAGATCAGCGAGGATCCGAAAGTGATCGAAGCCTACCTCGGCAAGGGCGCGGCCCATGTCTGACACCCTGCTCGAAGTGCGCGGCATCAGCGCCGCCTACGGGGCCATCCAGGCCTTGTCGAACGTGTCTCTAAAGGTGCCCAAGGGCGGCATCGTGGCCCTGCTCGGGAGCAACGGCGCGGGCAAGAGCAGCACGCTGAACGCGATCTCGCACCTGATCAACCCGAACGCCGGCGAGGTGCTGTTCGACGGCACCGCCATTCAGCGCCTGCCGTCCGACGACATCGTGCGCCGCGGCCTGGTGCAGGTGCCCGAAGGCCGCGAGGTGTTCAAGGAAATGAGCGTGCGCGAGAACCTCGAACTCGGCGCCTTCCTGCGGCCGAACCGGCGCGACATCGCGGAGGATTTCGAGAAAGTCTTCGGCATGTTCCCGCGCCTAAAGGAACGCGCCGAACAGCGCGCTGCCACGCTCTCCGGCGGCGAGCAGCAGATGCTGGCGATCGGCCGCGCGCTGATGTCGCGCCCGCGCATGATCATGTTCGACGAGCCTTCGATGGGCCTTTCGCCCGTGTTGGTGGAGCAGATCTTCGAGTCGATCCAGCGGCTGAACCGCGAACAGGGCCTGACCATCCTGCTGGTCGAGCAGGACGTGCGCCTGGCGCTCACCGTGGCCAGCCATGCCTACATCCTGGAGAACGGCGAGATCACGCTTGAAGGCCCGTCCGCTCAATTGATCAACGACCCCGCCGTGCGCCGCGCCTACCTGGGCGCCTGAGCCAAAGCGGCCATCACCGAAAGACCTTTCCATGAACCTCCTGAAGAACAAGCTGGCGCTGGTCACCGGCGCCGGTGGCGGCCTCGGCTCCGCCATCGCGCAAGGCTTCGTACGCGAAGGCGCGCGCGTCATCGTCGCCGACATCGACGGCGCCAAGGCCGCGTCGGTCGCCCGGCAGATCACCGACCAGGGCGGTGAAGCCTGGGCCGAGGTGCTCGACGTCACCGACCGCGACGGCGTGCGCCGCTTCGCCGCTGACATCACCGCCCGCCTGGGCGCAATCGACATCCTGGTGAACAACGCCGGCATCTCCGGCCGCTCGCCAATCGACGACCCGAAGGCTGGCGAGGTCTGGGACCGCATCATTTCGGTGAACCTCGAAGGTTTGTTCAACGTGACGCATGCCTTCGTGCCCGCGCTGAAGACCTCGCGCGGCTGCATCGTGAACCTCTCGTCCATCGTGGCCTTCGTCAGCGGCATCTCGTCTGCCGGCTACGTGGCGTCCAAGGGTGCGGTGCGTTCGCTGACGCAGGCCGTGGCTCGCGACCTGGCGCCATTCGGCGTGCGCGCCAACGCCATCGCCCCCGGCCTGATGCTCACCGAGATGGTGGCGCCGCAACTGGCCGTGCCCGGTGGCACCGACTGGTACATGTCGCGCGTGCCGATGAAGCGCGGCGGCGAAGTGGAAGAGATCGTCGGCCCGGTGGTGTTCCTCGCCTCGGAGATGGCGAGTTACGTCACCGGCGTCGTGCTGCCGGTCGACGGCGGCTTTTTATCGGCATGAACAAGGACGAACGAACATGAACCAATCGATGAACAAGCCGACCGCACTGGTCACCGGCGGCGCCGGCGGCATGGGCCTGGCCACGGTGGAGCGGCTGGCGCGGGACGGCTTTGCGGTGGTGATGGTGGACCGCGACGGCCCGCTGGCCGAAAAGGAAACCGCGCGCCTGGTGGCGCTGGGGTTCGACGTGCAATGCCGCGTGCTCGACCTCACCGACGAGGCCGCCGTGCGCGAACTGGTGCGCTCGCTCCCGCCGATCAGCGCGCTGGTCAACAACGCCGGCATCTTCGACGAGCGCAAGTTCATGGAGGTGACCAACGCCGACTTCCGCCGCGCCTACGAAGTAAACCTGATCGCCGTGGCCACGCTCACGCAGGAAGCGGTGCGCACCATGCCCGAGGGCGGGCGCATCGTGAACATCGCCTCGCGTGCGTACCTGGGCGCCAAGAACCACCCGCACTACGTGGCCTCCAAGGCGGCGGTGGTTGGCTACACCCGCGCCAGCGCCATGGAACTGGCGCCGCGGGGCATTTTGGTAAACGCGATTGCGCCGGGGCTGATCGACACGCCCATCCTGCGCGCCCTCACGCCCGAACGGCTGGCGCAGCAATTGGCGCTCCAGCCCACGGGCAAGGCCGGCCTGCCGGAGGACATCGCGCAGGCGGTGTCGTTCCTGGCCTCGCCGCGCACCAGCTTCATCACCGGCCAGGTGTTGTTCGTCGACGGCGGCAAATCACTCGGAGCCTCGGGCTCATGATCGGGCTGCGCAAGGGAGGCGGGCCGATGAGCGCGAACCATTGGGACGCAGAGTACGACGTGGTCGTGGTCGGCTCGGGCGCGGCCGGCATGGCCGCGGCCTTGTCCGCGAAGATCGCCGGCAGCCGCGTGCTGCTGGTGGAAAAGACCGACCGCATCGGCGGCTCCACCGCCATCTCGGGCGGCGCAGTGTGGGCGCCGCTCAACGCGCAGACGGCGCAGGTCGGCCACCCGGACAGCTTCGAGAAGGTCTGGGCGTACATGCGCAACACGGTGGGCCATGCCGCACCCGAAGCCATGCAGCGCGCCTACCTCGAAGCCTCGGCCGACATGGTCGCATTCTTCGACCGGCACACCGAGGTCAAGCTCGTCGCCCGCAGCTATTCACCCGACTACTACCCCGACCGCGAGGGCGCCGCACTTGGTGGCCGTTCGCTCGACCCCGCCATGTTCGATGGCCGCCTGCTCGGCCCGAAATTCCGCGAGCTGCGCGACCCGCTGCCTGAGTTCATGGTGCTCGGCGGCATGATGATCACCATGACCGACGTCAAGCACCTGCTGGCCGTCACCAAGTCGTTCAAGTCGTGGCGCGAGGGCATGAAGCTGATGCTGCGCTTCTTCGGCGACCGGCTGCGCGGCTACCACCGCGGCACGCGGCTGGTGCTGGGCAATGCCCTGGCCGGACGCCTGTTCAAGAGCGTGCTCGACCAGCACATCGACTACTGGCTCAACGCGCCGCTGCGCCAGCTGCTGGTGCACGACGGCCAAGTCACCGGGGTCGGACTCGTGCGCGACGGCAAGCCGGTCAGGGTCCAGGCGAAGCAGGGGGTGGTGATCGCCACCGGCGGCTTTCCGTCGAATGACGCGATGCGCGGCGAGCTTTATCCGCAGCCTACGGGCGCCTGGTCGATGTCGCCGCCCGACAACCTGGGCGAAGGCATCAACCTAGCGCGCGAGGCCGGCGCCGCCATGGGCACGGGCCACGCCAGCCCCGCGTTCTGGGCGCCGGTGTCGATCCTGAAGCGGCCCGATGGCACCGAGGTGCGCTACCCGCACCTGGTGTGGGACCGCGCCAAGCCCGGCCTGATGGCGGTGAACGCGGCCGGCCAGCGCTTCGTGAACGAGTCCACCTCGTACCACGAGTTTGTGCTAGGCATGTACCGCTCGCATGCCACGGTGCCCAGCATTCCAGCGTTCCTCGTGTGCGACAGCGACTTCATGGAGCGCTGGGGCATGGGCCTGGCCTTGCCCGGTGGCCGCCCGCGCGAGCACCTGGTGCGCGCCGGCTACCTCTACAAGGCGCCCACGCTGCGGGCGCTGGCGCAGGCCGCCGGCATCGATGCGGCGGGCTTGGAAGCCTCGGCCACTCGCTTCAACCAATTGGCCGACGCCCATGTCGACACCGACTTCGGCAAGGGCAGCACGGCCTACAACCGCTACCTCGGCGACGCCGATCAGCAACCCAATGCCTGCCTGGGCCGGCTGGCGCACGGGCCGTACTACGCGGTGAAGGTGTACGCCGGTGACATCGGCACGGCCTGCGGCGTGCGGGCGAATGAAAACGCCCAGGCACTCGACGAAAACGGCCAAATCGTGCCCGGTCTCTACGTTGCGGGCAACGACATGCATTCGGTGATGGGCGGTCAGTACCCGGCGCCGGGCATCACGCTCGGGCCGGCGCTGACCTTCGGCTGGCTCGCGGGCCGGCATGCGGCTGGCGCGACACCGCCGGCCTGAACCACCGCATTCTTTCGGAGACACACCATGAAGATTCTGTTTTCCCCCTTCTCCCCTTACGTGCGCAAGTGCCTGGTGGCCGCGCACGAACTCGGGCTCGTCGACCGCATCACCCTGCTGCCGTCGAACGCCCACCCGGTGCAGCGCGATCCGCAGATCATCCCGGACAACCCGCTGGGCAAGGTGCCCACCTTCTTCACCGACGACGGGCGCGTGCTGTATGACAGCCGCGTGATCTGCGAGTACCTGGACCACCTCGGCGAAGGCCGCCTGTTCCCGCGCGAACCGGACGCACGCTGGGAAACGCTGACCCTGCAGTCGCTCGGCGACGGCATGCTCGACGCCTGCCTGCTCGCCCGCTACGAGGATGTCGCCCGGCCCGAAGCCATGCGCTGGCCCGACTGGCGTGCGGCGCAGCTTGACAAGGTGGAAACCGCGCTGGCGCATCTGGACGGCAAGCCTTCGCTGCTAAAGGACCGCGTCGACATCGGCACACTGACCGTGGCGTGCGCCTGCTGGTATCTCGACCTGCGCTTTCCCT
>JAQGNA010000370.1 GCA_028292075.1 Rhodoferax sp.
TCGGCCAGCTTCAGGTCGTTGTTGCGGATCACCGTCAGGATGGCCAGCATCATGGTCTCGACGATGTCGGCCTGGTGCAAGGCCTCGCGGGCCGCGCAGGAGATGGCAAGCGATGGCGTTGACAGCGCGGAAGGGTCGAGGTGCTGCGGCCGCATCTGCTTGGCGCTGGTGTCTGGCTTGGGCAGCAGCTTGGCCACGGCATTGGCCACCGGCTGGGTCAGGCCGATGAAGGCCACGCTCATGGCCACGTTGAAGGCCAGGTGGAACAGGACCACGCCTTCGGTGACGCCGGGCAGCACCGGCTGCACGTGGCGAAGCCAGAGCCCCACGCAGGGCGCCATCAGGGCCACGCCCATGAGCTTGAAAACCAGGTTGCCCACGGTGACGTGGCGCACTTCGGTGATCGACTTGGCGGTGGTCAGCACGGCCAGCACACCGCTGCCCAGATTGGCGCCGAGCACCAGGCCCAGCGCGACGTCGAGCTGGATCACGGTGGAGGCGGCAAGGGCGGCGATCAGCAGCACCACGGCCAGGCTCGAATAGGCCATGACGGCCAGCAGCATGCCCAGAAAGATCTCGAGGAAGATGTCGCTGCCCACCGCGCCGAGCAGGGCCCGCACGGCCGGCGAGGCGAGCAGCGGCTCCGTCGCTTCGACCACCAGCCGCAATGCCAGCAGCATCAGGCCAAGCCCGATCAACACCCGGCCGATGCGGCCCGGCTTGCGGTCCTGCCCCGAGAGGAACAGCACCACGCCGACAAAGATGAAGAGCGGCGACAGCCAGGAGAGATCGAACGAGAACAACACCGACATCAGGCTCGTGCCGATGTCGGCGCCGCGCATCACGGCCAGAGCGGCGGGCAGGGTGATCAGGCCCTGGCCCACGAACGAGGAGGTCATGAGCGATGTGGCGGTGCTCGATTGCACCAGCGCCGTCACCCCGATGCCCGACAGCGCCGCGGTGAAGCGGTTGCCCATGCTGCGGGCGAGGATGTGGCGCAGGTTGGCGCCGAACACGCGCAACACGCCGGTGCGCACGAGATGGGTTCCCCAGACCAGCAGCGCGATGGCTGCCAACAGATTCAGTAAATGCTTCATGAAGTAAGCGGCAACTATACGCCCCCCGTACGGCGGAGGACAGGGTTGCGTTGCGTGTCCGCGGTCCCCAGGTGGTGACAGCCCGCCAGCCGGGCCCGGACCGGGCCGTCCCGCCTCAACGCCGATGGCCGGAGAGGACGGCTTCGCGCAGCTTTTCGATGTTCACACGGGCCAGATAGGTGGGAATGTTTTTCCACACGGTGTGGTAGCCGTAGCCGCCTTCCGTCAATTCGGCCAGCGCCCGCGAGGTGTCCCATCCCTGGAAGACCACACGGTACATGGCCGCGACCAGGCCGGTGCGGTCGGCGCCATGCATGCAGTGCAGCAGCACCGGGCCATCGCGCTCGGCATGGCGGATGGCCTGCAGCGCGGCGACGATGTGGCTGTCGGCGATCTGCCAGGTGTTGATGCCGATGCGGACGGCCCGCACGCCGGAGCGGCTGAGCAGGCGGCGGTCGGTGTGGAACGAGCGCAGGCTCACCACGGTGGCGATGCCGAGGCGCTGGAGCAGAGGAACGTCGGCCGCATCGAGACGGGCGCTGCGGTAGAACAGCGGTGTGACCCGGAACAGGTTGACCGATGCGTCCACCGGCTCGGCCCACGATGGGTCGCGTCCGGCGATGGCAAGGGAAGTAACGGTGTCGGCGGCGGCCGTGACGGAAGCGACGTGATCGCCAACCGTGGCGCTGGCGCCGGCGCTCGCGCGGGCGCCGGTGAAGCGGGCGGCGAGGGAGGCTGGCGTCCACCGATGGTGCCGGGAAGGGCGGGGAAGTTGCGGAAGTGGGCGGCCCATCAGGTACCTCGTCGTTGTCGGAAGGAGAACCACAGCAGCACCGCGGCGGCGCCCAGGAAGACCCAGTAGTCGGTCGGCGCGCCGCCCCACCAATGCTTGTGCCAGGCCACGTCCACGGGGTTGAACCGGGCCAGTCCATAGGCCGGGTTCAACACGAACCAGAGAAAGTCTTCCGTGATCCAGAAGACCATCACGGATGCAATGGCGCGGGCCTCGAGCCTGAGCGTCCAGCCCTGGCCGAAGAAGAACGGAAAGTGGAAGAACATGGCGATGAAGGGGAACACCCAGGCGTGGTAGCCCGTCATGGCCCGTCCGCCCCAGAAAATGTCGAGCAGCCAGTGCTTCTCGATGCGCCAGGTGGGCAGGGCGGTGGCCCAGCCGTTGGCGCCCTCGATCTGGATTTCGACCTCGGCGAAGAACCAGGCCAGCACACACACCCATGCCAGCAGCCAGATGGCGCCGCGCAGCGGCGAACGCCCCACCGTCATGCCAGCACGACGTCCAGTACCGCGCGGCCGGCGTTGCCACGGCCGGTGGCGCGGGACCGTTCGCGCATGGCGGCAAGCTTCTCGGGCTGGGCGAGCAGCCACTGGATGCGGTATTCAAGCGTGACGGCGTCCATCGCCTTCAGCGCCACGCCCTGCTCGAGAAGGTAGTCGGCGTTGCGCTCTTCCTGGCCGGGAATGGGCGCGTTCACGATCATCGGCAAGCCCATGGCCATGCATTCCGACGTCGTGAGCCCGCCTGGCTTGGTGACGATGAGGTCGGCGCAGGCCATGAGGCGCTCCACCTGGTGCGTGAAGCCCTGCGGAAACACCCGGCCGGGAAAGCGATCGGCCAGGGCTCGCAGGTCGGTGAGCGCCTGTGCGTTCTTGCCCGCCAGCACCACCAGCTGGAAGTCGCCGGCCAGGGCCAGCAGGCGCTCCGCCACGTGGGCCAGCCGTCCCATGCCGGCACCGCCACCCATCAGCATGAAGGTGCTGCGGTCAGGCGCCAGGCCGAATTCGGCGGCGCAGGTCGTCCGATCGAGCGGCTGGGTGAAGGCCGGCATGATGGGGATGCCGGTCACGTGGATGCGGTCCGCGGCGATGCCCTGCGCGCGCAGCCGGTAGGCCACCTCGTCGTTGGCCACGAAGTAGCCGGCCATGCCTTCATGCACCCACAGGCGGTGCAGGTCGAAGTCGGTCACCTGCACCCACACCGGGCAATGCAGCTCGCCGCGCTTGATCAGGCGCGCCAGCATTTCGGCGGGCAGGAAATGGGTGCAGACGATGGCGTCGGGCTTGAGCGACTCGATCTTGCGCAGCAGCGCGCCGGCGTTCATGCGCTCCACCTTGCGGCGCAGGCGTTCCATGGTGCTGTCTGGTTGCGCCGCGTGGGTCTGGTGGTACAGATAGCCCCAGAGCGTGGGCGCCTTGTCGACCAGCTTGATGTAGAAGTCGGTGTAGAGCTTGCGAAACGCGGGCGTGACGAAGTCCATGGCGTCGAGGTGCGTGGCCTCGACAGGGGCGTTCGACGCCACGGCATGGGCGCAGATGGCCTCCGCCGCACGCATGTGGCCGGCACCGGCCGAAACGCTCAACATCAGTATTTTTTTTGGGGTCATGGAGCGCTCGGGGTGCAGGCTGGGGAAGGATCGTTTGTGGCGCTATTTGTTGCGGCGGACGCGCAGCAGTTCGTCGAGGATCAAACCGACGGCACCAACGGTGATGGCGCTGTCGGCAATGTTGAAGGCCGGGAAGTGCCAGCCACGGTAGTAGAAGTCGAGAAAGTCGACCACGTAGCCGTGCATCATGCGGTCGATCACGTTGCCCACCGCGCCGCCCAGAATACAGGCCAGCGCGAAGGAAAACAGCTTCTGCCCGGGGTGCGACTTCAGCATCCAGACGATGAACAGCGCCGCTGCCACGCCGATGCCGGTGAACAGCCAGCGCTGCCAGCCCGAGGCCGCCGCCAGGAAGGAAAACGCCGCACCGGTGTTGTGGGCCCGCACGATGTTGAAGAAGCCGGTGATCGGCGTGCTGTCGCCCAGGCGGTAATAGCCGGTGATCAGCACCTTGGTGAACTGATCGGCGATCAGGATGATCAGCGCCAGGCCCAGCCAGGGCCAGACGCTGCCGCCGGAGGAGGAGATGAAGGTCGTCTTCTTGGCCATTACGCGAACGCCCTTTGCTCGCCGGTGCCAAACAGATTGCTGGTGCAGCGGCCGCAGAGCGTGGGGTGGGCCGCATCGGTGCCGATGTCGCC
>JAQGNA010000752.1 GCA_028292075.1 Rhodoferax sp.
GCAGTTCATCGCCTTTGCCGAGCTGCTGGCCTGAAGGACGCAACCGGATGCAGCTCACCATTAAATACTTTGCCTCGGTCCGCGAGGCCATCGGCACTGGCGAGGAAACCGTTCAGACGTCGGCTCCCACGCTGGCCGTGTTGCGCGACGAGCTCATCGCCCGGAGTAACGGTCATGCCGCCAGCCTGGCGCGCGGAAAGTCCGTCCGGCTGGCGCTGAACCAGGTCATGCGGCATGAAGACGCGCCGCTCGCCGATGGCGACGAGGTCGCCTTCTTCCCACCGGTCACCGGCGGCTGACTTTCAGCGCGCAAGGTTTCAGCGCGCAAGGCCCGGTTGGGCCAGCGCCCGGTCGACCGCCATCAGCCGCGCCACCAGCGCCTCGCTGGCCGGCGTCATCGGTGGACGCAGTTCCGCCGTCATGGCGCCATGCCGCGCCAGCACGGCCTTCAAGGGCGTGGGGTTCGGCTCGCTGAACACCTCTTCGATCCACGGCTGCAGCGGCAACCACAGGGCGCGCGCTTCGGCCAGCCGGCCCTCGGCGAGCAGGCGCACCACGCCGGCGAAGCGGGCTGTGTGCCGGTGCGCACTGGCCGCGATGGCGCCAGCGCCGCCCAACGCCATGGTCGAGAAGATCTGCAGGTCTTCGCCGGCCAGCACCTGCAGCCGCCCGTCGGCCAGCACCGCCTGGGTCTTGGCCGCGTCGCCGCCGCAGTCCTTCAGCGCCCAGATACGCGGGTGCGCCGCCAAGGTGAGCAGGGTGGCCAGCGAGAGCGGCACCCCGGTGCGGTAGGGGATGTCGTAGAGCACCAGCGGCACCGGGCTGGCGTCGGCGATGGCGGTGAACCATTGCACCAACCCGGCCTGTGCCGGCCGCACATAGCAAGGCGCGGGGACCAGCAACGCCGCCACCTGCCGCCGGGTGACGGCCTCGAGCATGTCCAGCAGTTGCGGCAGGTGATAGCCCGACAGGCCCATCATCACCGGCAGCTGGCCGGCCGCGGCCAGCACCGTGTCCAGCACGGCGAGCTGCTCGGTTTTGTCGAGCGCCGCCGCCTCGCCGGTGGTTCCGCAGGCGACGAAGCCGGCCACAGCCTGCGGCGCCAGGGAGCGCACCAGAGCCGCCAGCGCGGCATGGTCGACGGCACCGCCGGAGAAGGGCGTGACCAGGGGAATCCACAGGCCGGCGAAGGAGGGCCGGTCAACAGACGGTGACGGGCGGGAGGGCAGTGATGAAGGGAAGGAAGACACGCGCGGATCTTTCAGGCAACAGACCGATGGAGAAACCATCGCCGGAAGAGCGCGGAAACCGCTGACAGGCCACGGGCCGGACCATGAAGGTTCCATCGCTCATCTGAGGACGGAACCCTTGCTCCGGTCAGACGAGCAACGGTTTTTTGGATTTGCGTGCCCATGCGGCCTGCGCCGGCGCGCGCAAAAGCGCGGGGCGGGTGAGGGCAGGGCGGCGAGTGTGCATGGCGCCAGTCTAGCGCACAGGGGCGGCGGTGCGGGCCCGGGTCTGGCGAGGCGCGATCGGACACAATGCGGCCCATGCCCTCAGCACGCGTTTCGATCCAGACCGTAGACTTCGACCTCGGCGCCGAGGTGCTGGCGCTGCGCACCCAGGACCCCCGGGTGGGCGCGGTCTGCTGCTTCATCGGCACGGTGCGCGACCGGCATGGCGCGGCGCTGGCACGGCCGGCCAGCGACACCGGCGAGGTGCAAGGCATGGAGCTCGAGCATTACCCGGGCATGACCGAAAAGGCCATCGAGGCCATGATCGATGCGGCCCTGCAGCGCTTCGACATCTTTGCCGCGCGCGTGGTGCACCGCGTGGGCCTGCTGCAGCCGCGCGACCAGATCGTGCTGGTGGCCGTGTCGTCGGCGCACCGGGGCGCGAGCTTCCAGGCCTGCGAATTCCTGATGGACTATCTGAAGACCCAGGCACCCTTCTGGAAGAAGGAGCAGACGGCCGATGGCGGCCGCTGGGTCGATGCGCGCGTGAGCGACGACGCGGCGCTGGCGCGCTGGGGCATCGAGGCCGGCAACCTGCCGGGCTAGTTCAGGTATCTGGGCCGTTCCTCGCCGAGCGCGAAGTCGAGACCGGCCAGGTCGGTGGCCGGCCTTTGCGGTTGACTGAAGACATCCGGCAGCCCCCACTGCGCCTGCCCGAGTGCCTGTTCGAGCAGCCGCACAAGGCCATGACCGAGCTGTGGCGCCAGCTCGATTTGGTAGCCGCGCTGCGGCCTGCCGGGGGTCGGCATCTCGCGCAGGTGCAGCCGCAGCCCGCCGTCGAGGCTGGTCGCCGCGAGTTCGACCTCACCTACTAGGAGCGGTGCCGCGTCGGCAGGCAGCGCTTCGGCCGGGGCGGCATAGGGTTGCGAGAAATCGCTCTTCCGCAGTTGTGCCGCATGGGCGAATTCAGCCTTCAGGACCGTAGCGGCGGCGTTGGGCGACGGGGCGGCGCCGACCGGGTCATGCCCTGGCTGCAATACCGCCTGGCGCAGCGCCGGCCAGAGCCCCAGCATCAGCCGACGCGTCAGCCAGAGTTGCATCTCGGTGCCCTGCGTGGTGTTGATGCGCAGCAGGATGCGGTCGTGGTCCGCCACATGGGTGGCCGACATCTGGTGAACGTTCATGCATTTGATTTTAGTCAGACGTCCCGCTCATGGACGGTGGCACCGTCTTGAAAACAGGCCTGGCAGCCTCAGCTAGGCTGCAGTACGAACCAACCAGTTCAGAGAATCAAACACCATGCGACAAGACAAACTCACCACCAAGTTCCAGGAAGCCCTGAGCGACGCCCAGTCGCTGGCCCTGGGCAACGACAACGCCTACATCGAGCCCGTGCACCTGCTGGCGGCCATGCTGGCGCAGGAAGACGGCCCCAAGGCCTTGCTCGAGCGGGCCGGCGCCAATGTGGGCGGCCTGCGCCAGGCGGCAGAGGCCGCCATCAAGAAGCTGCCCCAGGTGCAGGGCCATGACCAGGTGCAGGTCGGCCCCGACCTCGCCAAGCTGCTGCAGGCCACCGAGAAGGAGGCCATCAAGCGCAACGACCAGTTCATCGCCGGCGAACTCTTCCTGCTGGCACTGACCGACAGCAAGAACGACGTCGGCAACCTGGTGCGCGGCCAGGGCCTCACCCGCAAGTCGCTCGAAGCCGCCATCGACGCGGTGCGCGGCGGGCAGGGCGTGAACAGCGCCGACGCCGAAGGCCAGCGCGAGGCCCTCAAGAAATACTGCATGGACCTGACCGAGCGCGCCCGGCTGGGCAAGCTCGACCCGGTGATCGGCCGCGACGAGGAGATCCGCCGCGCCATCCAGGTGCTGCAGCGCCGCACCAAGAACAACCCGGTGCTGATCGGCGAGCCCGGCGTCGGCAAGACGGCCATCGTCGAAGGCCTGGCGCAGCGCATCATCGCCGGCGAGGTGCCCGAAACGCTCAAGGGCAAGCGGGTGCTGTCGCTGGACATGGCGGCGCTGCTGGCGGGCGCCAAGTTCCGCGGCGAGTTCGAGGAGCGCCTGAAGACCGTGCTGAGCGAGCTGGCCAAGGACGAAGGCCAGACCATCGTCTTCATCGACGAACTGCACACCATGGTCGGCGCCGGCAAGGCCGAAGGGGCGATGGACGCGGGCAACATGCTCAAG
>JAQGNA010000042.1 GCA_028292075.1 Rhodoferax sp.
GCGCCCAGCAATTACAAGAACATCCCTCGCTACCTACCGCCGGACTACAAGACCTATTGTGGCAAGCCGAGCAGGTCGCAATACAAGTTGGAACAGTCTCCAGGATTCGGCGAAACCACCTGCCACATGATCAGTCAGATCACGTGCTGTTGGCCGAGGTTTCCCAAGGAGTGGAACAGCGACTCCGGCATCGGCGAACCGGAAGACCGGCCGGTACAGACCGGGGCCACGATGACGGCGCTGGTGTACCGAGCGTACGGCCGGCTAAGCGCGGAAGATGAGGTGGAACTCATGGAGCGGTGGGGTACGGTCGAAGCGTTGGCCGAGGCGCGTGCCAAGGTTTAGCGGGGCGGTTGCCCAGCTTCGACGGGCATGCCCTTGCCCCTCCGTTCCAGGGTGGAAGCCAGAAGGTGTAACCCTCAGGTCGTTATGCGACCATTAAATTTCGGCCATAAGGGCAAGCAGCGACCTTGGCGCCACGATCCTCATTGCGCACAGCACCGGCCACCATGCCCATCCTTCCTCAACTTCAGCGCGCCGCGGAACATTACTTCGAGCGCGCAATGCAACGTGCGGCAGCGGTTCCGCCGCCATTGCCGAAGCCCATTTTTTCTGAGCCACAGAATTTGGTGCGCCAGGCCACGCAACCTGACCGTCTTATCACTGTGCAGGCCGCAGCTTCTCCGCTTTTTGAATCAGCGAAGCCACTGCTGAGCGTGCTGGCACAAATGCGTCCCGGTCTGCAAAGGGTGCAGGCCGAGGCGCTTACTCAACGACTTGTGAGAGAGATCGGATCTTTTCAGTCAGTCTGCCACGATGCCGGGTTGCGGCACGAAGTCATCGTGAGTGCGAGCTATGCGCTCTGTACGGCCTTGGACGAGCTAGCAGGAGAAGCGCTTTCGCGGAATGAGCGAAGGCTTGGGGGCGATGCGTCAGCGTCACCACTGTGGACGGCTCATGCTTTGGCTGTTCGGTTTCACGGCAATGCCGACGGCGGCATCAATGTCTTCCGGATCGTCGGTCATCTCATGCTGGATCCCGGCGCCCACCTCGATTTGCTCGAATTGGTGTGGGTTCTTCTTCGGCTGGGTTTCACAGGCGTCTACCGGCATGCCCAGGGCGGCCAGCGAGAACTCGACAAGCTCTTCCGGTTGTTGCATGCAGCCGTCGCTGAAATGCGCAGCCAAGGCCCCAATCAGGCCTTTAATCATTGGAAGCGGGTGCAAGCGGACATCGCTCACGGCAGTTGGAATGACACGGCTTAACCTTGCGTCTACTGGCCGAAAGCGCCGATCTTCCTGTCACTAGGACCAAGGTTCGCGCCCTTGAATTGAACGCAGGCCATTGATGCACGACCGTAGGAAACACGCCGAGCGGCGTCGGCGTTTTGTCCTGCAAAGGCGCGGTTTCGGTCACTCTACGATGACTTTTTGCAGCCTGTCGCACCGCCCCTGCGCGCGCGCTGTCATCAGTCTGATTCCTTCCATTGGAGAACACGCCCGTGCCCACGTCACCCGGATCAACTCGCCGTTGGGAAATCGACGCGTTGCGGGGTCTCATGCTGGTGCTCATGACGCTGACGCACTTGCCCACGCGGCTTTCGTCGCCGATGGGGCAGCCGTTCGGCTTTGACTCGGCCGCGGAGGGCTTTGTGCTGCTTTCGGCCTATGTCACTGGCATGGTCTACACCCGCCTGGCGCAGAAGCAGGGCATTTCGGCGATGCGGCGCGCGTTCTGGCGGCGGGCGATGAAGGTCTATTTTTGCCAGGCCGCCTGCCTGCTGGTGCTGTTCACGGTGGTGGCTGCCGTGGGCATGCGCATTGCGCACCCGCCCGTCCGCGAGATCATCGCCTTCTACCTGCAGGAGCCGATCACGGCCCTGTTGAGCGGGCTGGCCCTGGTCTATGAGCCGCCCCTGCTCGACATCCTGCCGATGTACGTGGTGTTCATGCTGGTCAGCCCGCTGGTGCTGGGCTTCGGGCTGAGGCGGGGCTGGCGTGGCGTGATGGCGGCCAGCGTGCTGCTCTGGGTGCTTGCGCAGTTCGACTTCGGCCGCTGGCTTCACGGGCAGACGGTGGCGCTCACCGGCCTCCCCATCTCGTACGTGCGCACCGGCCCCTTCGTGACTTTTGCATGGCAGTTCCTTTGGGTGCTGGGTCTCTGGATGGGCGCCCACGACACCGACAAGGCCGAGGCCCGCTTCGAGTTTCCGCGCTGGGCCCTTGTGGCGGCAGGGGTGTATGCCCTGGTCTTTTTCGTGTGGCGCCATGTGTACGGGCAGATCCCGTTTCCCCAGGGCGTCTGGCTCAATGACAGTTTCGACAAATGGCACCTGGCGCCGGCCCGGCTCATCAACCTGTTTGCATTGATGATTCTGGCGATGCGGTTTGCGCCATGGCTCACCCGGCATACCCCTCGGTTGAGGGTCTTGGAAACGCTAGGTTCTGCGTCGCTGCCGGTGTTCTGCGCGCACTTGCTGATGGTGCTGCTGGTGCTTGCCTGGTGGGGCGATTCCGCCACTGCACGTCCGCGGTGGGGTGATGCCTTGCTGCTGGCCGCAGTGTTCCTGGGACTCTATACCGTGGCTGCGGTCACCGTGTGGCTCGACAACACGCCAGCGCGCTGGGTGCCGAAGCATGAATCCCACCCGGACTCGATGGACACGTCACCCGAACTGCCGCCGCCCCTCGAGGGAGCCCGGCTTACCGAACGGCTGCAACGTGCGCCTGGGGTTGCTGAGCCGTCTCGTCTGCCGTCGCATCCTTGATCAGGTAAGGCGTGATGAGCGACTTCCACAACGCATAGCCGGTTTCGTTCAGGTGCAACAGGTCGGCCTGGAACAACTCCGGCCGGGTGCCGCCATTCGGGCCCAGCATGGGGGTGTGGATGTCGATGTACCGGGCGTTCGGCATGCTGGCGAGGTAGCCGGCAATCAACGCATTGGTCTGGCGGATGCCGTCGGCCAGCGCCACCCGGGCGGGGCTCGGCTTGATCGAGATGTAGGTGATCTGCGTCGACGGCAGCTCGCTGCGCACCGCCTTCACGAAGTGCTCGAAGCTTTCGAGCACCTGCTGCGGCGTGCGGCCTTCGGCCAGGTCGTTGTCGCCGGCATACAGCATGACCTGGCGCGGCCGGTACTGAATCACCAGTTCACGCACGTAGTGGTCGCAATCGGCCAGGGTGGAGCCGCCAAATCCGCGGTTGATGACAACCGGTACCTGGCGAAAGTCTTCGGACATGTTCTGCCACATGCGGATGGTCGAGCTTCCGACGAACAGCACACCGTTTCGCCCGGGCGGACGGGCGCGGTCCGACGTCGCAAAGTCGCTCAGGCTGCTCTGCCAGCGCAGCGCATTGCTGGCGGTGGTCTGCGCCTTGGCCGTTGGCAGGCTCATCCAGCCGGCGGCCACCATGGCGCAACCCACCAGCCAGGGCCGTGCCATGGTCATGGTGCGGCGGCGGGCGAAGGGAGGCACGCTGGCCATTTCGCCCGACCGGGCGTGAACCAGCATCGGCTGCGTCGCCCCCCGGCCGGCCATCTTGGCGACTGTCTTCGAGACGGTACTGCTCACGGACCGGGTAACTGCTTTGGAAGTATTGGAAATGAGGCGGCGACGGTGCATGTGGACGCTTTCTTTCGGAAGGATCGGCAAAATTCGACCGCGTTGGGTCGGTAAGTGCCTATTGGGCGCGGTCGAGCCGGCACGCCAGGCCTCATTTTTTGCCTATTCTGTGTCGGAAATTGGCCCATTGGGCGAATTTCCGATCGATGGAGGGGGCATTCAGCGTGTGATTCGACTGATTGAGCGTCGGGTGGTGGGACAAAAGCCTCCGCCCAAAGAGCGGAGGCTTCTGCGAACCCCCAGGCTTTTAGCCCAGGCGCACCGGCACGAAAATCTTGTCGTCGCCGCGCTGGATCAGCAGTGCGACCTACTTGTCGGACTTGGCCACTGCTGCGCGAACCTGTTCCACGCTTTTGACGGGCGTTCCG
>JAQGNA010000043.1 GCA_028292075.1 Rhodoferax sp.
TCAGCCGCTAATCAGCCGCCGGCGCGCTTCACGGTGTAGCCCTGCTTCTGCAGCAGCGCGATGACCGGCGCGCAGTGGTCGCCCTGCACCTCGATCACGCCGTCCTTCACCGTGCCGCCGCTGCCGCAGGCGGCCTTCAACTGCTTGCCCAGCGCAGCGAGTGCGTCGGCGTCGACCGGCACGCCTTTCACCACCGTCACCGCCTTGCCGCCACGGCCCTTGGTCTCGCGCGACACGCGCACGATGCCGTCGCCGGCGGGCACTGACTTGGCAAGCGACTTGCACACGCAATCAGCCACCGGCCGCCGGCAGTCGGGGCACATGCGGCCGGCCTCGGTGGAGTACACCAGGCCACCCAGCTTGCCAAGATCCCCCAGGGACAACTTGTTCTTCACAGCCGCGCCCTAGCCCTTGGTGCGGGGGGTGAGCGGGTATTGCGGATCGGTGAAACCCGGCGTCGAGGGGTGACCCGCCGGCACCAGGCTGTCGATGAGCGCCTCGTCCTCGGGCGTGACCTGGTAGGCCAGCGCCGGCGCGTAGTCCTGCCATTGCCGCAGCGTGCGCGGGCCGGCGATCACGGCGCTCAATGCGTGGTGGGCCAGCACCCAGGCCGTGGCGAACTGCGCCAGCGTCACGCCACGGGCCTCGGCATGCGCCTTGAGCCGCTGGGCGATCTGCAGCGATTCCTCGCGGAATTCGGTTTCGGCCATGCGCTTGTCGCCGCGGCCGGCGCGGGGGTCCTGGGCCGGCGCCTGGCCCGGCGCGTACTTGCCGGTGAGCACGCCGCGGGCGATGGGGCTGTACGAGGTCACGCCGATGCCGTAGTGCGCGCAGGCCGGCAGGATCTCGACCTCGGGCATGCGGTTCAGCAGGTTGTAGTACGGCTGGCAGACCACCGGCCCCGGCATGCCGATGCGCTGCGCCAGGCTCACCATTTCGGCGATGCGCCAGGCGCGGAAGTTCGACACGCCCCAGTAGCGGATCTTGCCCGCGCGCAGCAGGGCGTCGAGCGCGCGCAGCGGCTCCTCGAGGTCCATGCCGTTGTAGTCGCGGTGCATGTAGAGGATGTCGATGTGGTCGGTCTGCAGCCGGCCCAGGCTGGCCTCCACCTCCTGCACCATCCAGCTGCGCGAGTAATGCGTCTGGTTGGGCCGGTCGCCCATCTTGTTGCCGAGCTTGGTGGCCAGCACCCAGTCGTGGCGCTGGCCCTTGAGGATGGCGCCGACCATTTCCTCCGAAGCACCTTTGGTGTAGACATCGGCCGTGTCGATGTAGTTGACCCCCTGCGCATGCGCGTCGGCCACGATGGCCGAAGCCTCTTCATGGCCGGTCTGGTCGCCGAACATCATCGTGCCCAGACAAAGGGCCGAGACTTGCAGGTTGCTTTTTCCGAGATTGCGGTATTGCATGGAAAGCTCCGGTGGCGCCGGGCACGGCCGGCGGGTCGAACAGGATTGGACGAGTGGGCACGAAGCGAGGTTGCTGCGGCCCGCGCGGCGCCGATTATGGTGGACGCGGCCCATTCCCGCTGGCGCCCGCCATCCGGACCGCCGGCCTCCGCCAGCCGCCGCGCAGGGCCTCGCCGGGTCGCTTCCGCCAACTTGTTAAAGTCGGGGTCTCCAGGACTACAGGAACCCCCTATGGCAAGAACCAACGAATGGGCGGGCAAAGTCATGGCGCTCGTCAAGAGCGGCAACACGGCAGCGGCCATCGCCCAGATCAAGGTCGCTCCGAGCGTGAAGGACCTGCGGGCCTTCCAGACCGCCATGGCGACCGACCGGCTCGTCGGCAAATGGCGCGATCTGGACGCCGCCGTCAGCGACAACCTTCAACTGCTGGCCGCACCGCGGCTGCACCGCTCGCCTTGAGCTGCCCTTCCGACCCCGACATGCCTTTTTCCTCCCTCGGCCTCTCACCCGCCCTGGTTCGCGCCGTCGCCGAACTCGGCTTCACCGCGCCCACGCCAATCCAGTTGCTCGCCATTCCGGCGGTGCTGCGCGGTGCCGACCTGATCGGCTCGGCCCAGACCGGCTCCGGCAAGACAGCCGCCTTCGCCCTGCCGCTGCTGCAGCTGTTGCAGGACGGCCCCCATCACACGCCTCGCCGCGTCCGCGCCCTGGTGCTGGTGCCCACGCGCGAACTGGCCGCCCAGGTGGGCGAGGTGTTGCGCAGCCTGGCACAGCACCTGCCGCAACCGCCCAAGGTGGCCGTGGTGTTCGGTGGCGTGTCGATCAACCCGCAGATGATGGGCTTGCGCGGCGGCGCCGATGTGGTGGTGGCCACGCCCGGGCGGCTGCTCGACCTGGTCGAGCACAACGCGCTCAAGCTGTCGGCCGTCTCGCAGCTGGTGCTGGACGAGGCCGACCGGCTGCTCGACCTCGGCTTCGCCGATGAACTGCACAAGGTGCTGGCGCTGCTGCCGCCTGTGCGGCAAAACCTGTTTTTCTCGGCCACTTTTCCTGCTGCGGTCACGGCACTTGCCGAAGGCCTGCTGCGCGACCCGGTGCGCATCGAGGTGGAGGACGCCGAGGCCAACCAGCCGGCCATCCTGCAGCGCGTGATCCAGGTGGACGACAAGCGCCGCACCGAGCTGTTGCGCCACCTCATTGCCGAGCAGGGATGGGAGCGGGTGCTGGTGTTCGTCGCCACGCAATACGCCACCGAGCATGTGGCCTGGAAGCTGCACAAGAACGGCATCTTCGCGACGCCTTTCCACGGCGGACTGAGCCAGGGCGCGCGCAACACCGTGCTGCAGGAATTCAAGGACGAGCGCTGGGACGTGGTGGTGACCACCGACCTGGCCTCGCGTGGCATCGACATCGCGCAGTTGCCGGTGGTGGTGAACTACGACCTGCCCCGCTCGGCCGTGGATTACGTGCACCGCATCGGGCGCACCGGCCGCGCCGGTGAGAGCGGGCTGGCGGTGAGCTTCGTGACCGCCGACACCGAGGCGCACTTCGCGCTGATCGAGAAGCGGCAGAACCTCAGCCTGCCGCGGGAACAGATTCCCGGCTTCGAACCGGTGGACGTTGCCACTCCGGTGAAAGACATGGCGCCAGTGCCGGGCACCGGCGGCGTCAAGGGCAAGCGCCCGAGCAAGAAAGACAAGCTGCGCGCCGCTGCGGCGTCCGGCGACCCCAAGACCGACTGACCGACCGACCGATCGATCGACCTCCAGTCCCTATTCGATCACCAGCTTCTGTTTCTGGACGACGTTGCGCCAGGCGCGGTAGTCGGCCTCGATGAAATGACCCAGCAGCGCCGGTGAACCCGGTGCCGCCTCGATCGCGTCGAGCTTGAAGCGCGCGGTGACCTCTGGCAGCGCCACCGCCTTGTTGATGGCCGCATTCAGCTGCGCAACGATGGCGGGTGGCGTGCCGGCCGGCGCCATGAGCGCAAAGAAATTGACCACGTCGATGCCGCCGAGGCCCACCTCCGCCATGCTCGGCACATCGGGCAACGCGCTGGACCGCTTGGCGCTGGTGACGGCCAGCGGACGGGCCCGGCCGTCCTTGATGAACGGCAGCATCGCCGGAATCGTGCCGGTGACCAGCTGGATGTGGCCGGCCAGCATGTCCATGGTGGCCGGCGCGATGCCGCGGTAGGGAATGTGGGTGATGAACGTGCCGGTGCGCGACTTCAGCAGTTCGAGCACCAGGTGGTTCACCCCGCCCGCCCCGGCGGAGCCGTAGTTCAGGTCGCCCGGCTTCTGCCGCGCCAGCGCGACCATCTCCTTCATGCTGTGCGCCGGGCTTTGCGCGTTGGTCGCCCACACCAGCGGGCCGCTGGCGATCATGCCCACCGGCGTGAACTGGCGCACCGGATCGTAGTTGGCGCTCGGCAGCGAAGCCGCCACCGTGGTGAATGGCGAGGCCACCAGCAGCAGCGTGTAGCCGTCGGGCGCCGCCTGTGCCACCGCCTGCGCGCCGATGGCCCCGGAGGCGCCGGCGCGGTTTTCCACGACGAAGGTCGCGCCCATCACCTCGCCAAGCTTCTGCGCCATGAGCCGGGCGACTGCATCAGTGCCCGCGCCGGGTGCGAAGGGCACGATGATCTTGACCGCCCGCTCCGGATAATTTTGTGCCTCGGCCCGGCCCGCGATCAGCGGGAGCGCAGCGCCTGCCAGCATCGACAAGGCTTTGCGGCGATTCTGTAGGTTATTCATGAGAAAGCATCTTGTGGTCGCCGCATTCTGTGGCAACCGCATGGCGGTTTGATGACACCAAGGTGCACAGCCGGGCGGGCCATCCCAGGGGGCTTCAACTTCCCCTGTAGGTGGAGTAGGCCCATGGGCTGACGAGCAGCGGCACATGGTAGTGCTGGTCGGTGTGGGCCACACCGAAATCCAGAGTCACGCGACCCAGAAAATTAGGCTCGGGCAATGCCACCCCGCGCGCCTTGAAGTAGGCCGCCACTTCAAACACGAGCCGGTAGTTGCCGGGCCTGAGCGTGTTGTTGTCGTACAGCGGACCGTCGGTGCGCCCATCGGCATTGAGCACATAACGCTTCACCAACGTCGCCTGGTCGCCTTGCATGGTGAAAAGCGCCACTCCCATGCCTGCCGCGGGCGTGCCGTGCATCGTATCCAAAACGTGTGTGCTCAATCCCATGGCAGCGCCCCTTCAAAAAGGTCAAAAATGACAAAACAAGTGTGTATACAGTATCGCAAATTGCCGTATGATAGCGTCATGGAACCCTCAATCAACACCAACACCACCACCATCGTTGATGCGCTGACCAAAGCGATTGTGGAGCATCGGCTGCATCCCGGCACCAAGCTTGCCGAGCAGAAACTGGCCGACCATTTCGGCGTCTCCCGCACCCTGGTGCGGCAGGCGCTGTTCCAGTTGTCGCAGAACCGGCTGATCCGGCTGGAGCCGGCCCGCGGCGCCTTCGTGGCCGCGCCGTCGGTCACCGAGGCACGACAGGTGTTCGCCGTGCGCCGCATGCTCGAGGCCGAAATGACCCGTGCCTTCGTGCGCGAGGCCACGCCGGCCCGCATCAAGGCCCTGAAGGACCACATGGCGCAGGAAAAGCTCGCCCTGAAGGAAAAAGACCCGATGAACCGCACCGAAGTGCTCGGTGATTTCCACGTCCGCATGGCCCAGCTGCTCGACAACGAAGTGCTTGTCCAGATGATGATCGAGCTGCTGTCGCGTTGCTCCCTGATCACGCTCATGTACCAGACCGAAACGCCGGTCGAGCACAACGGCGACCACGACGAGATAATCAAGGCGATCACCGCACGCGACGAAGTCGCCGCCGTCCGCCTGATGGACGAGCACCTGCGCGGCATCGAGTCCAGCCTGACGTTCGACCGCAAGATCCCGAGCAACGACATCGCCATGGCGCTGGCTTAACACCCCCAGGTTGGCGCACTGCGTGGCGCCGCCCACCCCTTGCAGGGGGCAACATCTACGGCCCCGCGGAGCCGGTTCCGTGATGTCCTGAAATGGGGCGGCTTGCCTGGCGACGACGTGGCGCCCTTTTTGCTTGCAACTCGAACATGACCAAGATGAACCAGGCCGACCCGCAAACCCCCGTTCCCTATGCCCGCGACCTCAAGGGTTACGGCCGCGATGTGCCGCATGCACAGTGGCCCAACCAGGCGCGCATTGCGGTGCAGTTCGTCCTCAACTACGAGGAAGGCGGCGAGAACAACGTGCTGCATGGCGATCCGGCTTCTGAGACTTTCCTCTCGGAGCTGATCACGGCGCAGGCGTTCGAGAACCGCCACATGACCATGGAGTCGATGTACGAATACGGCTCGCGGGCCGGCGTGTGGCGGATCCTGCGGGAATTCGAGCAGCGCGGCCTGCCGCTCACCGTCTTCGGCGTGTCGATGGCGCTCGAACGCTACCCTGAACTCACCCAAGCCTTCATCGACCTGGGCCACGAGATCGCCTGCCACGGCTGGCGCTGGATCCACTACCAGAACCTGCCCGAAGCGACCGAGCGGCAGCACATGGACACCGGCCACCGCATCATCCACGACCTGACCGGCGGCCAGTGGCCGGCGGGCTGGTACACCGGGCGCGACAGCCCCAACACGCGGCGTCTTTTGGCCGACATGGGCGGCTACGAATACGACAGCGACTACTACGGCGACGACCTGCCCTTCTGGACCGAGGTGGAGAAGTCCGACGGCAGCAAGGCGCCGCACCTGGTCGTGCCCTATTCGCTCGACACCAACGACATGCGCTTCGTGCAGGTGCAGGGCTTCAACACCGGTGAACACTTCCTGCAGTACCTCAAGGACAGCTTCGACGTGCTCTATGCCGAGGGCGACCCCGACGGCCTGGACCGGCCCAAGATGATGAGCATCGGCATGCACTGCCGGGTGCTCGGCAAGCCGGGCCGCTTCGGCGCGCTGCAGAAGTTCCTCGACTACGTGCAAAGCCACCAGAACGTGTGGATCTGCCGTCGGGTCGACCTGGCCCGCCACTGGAAGCAGGTCCACCCGTACGAGGCGCCGGCAGCGGCCGGCGGTTGAGCCATGGCACTCACCCTTGCCCAACTGAACGCGGCACCGTTTGCCGAGGCCGCACGGCTGCTGGACGGCCTGTACGAACACACGCCCTGGATCGCCGAAAAGGCGCTGTCGGCCCGGCCCTTTG
Organism: Rhodoferax sp.; assembly: GCA_028292075.1. The sequence continues at coordinate 6,618 of JAQGNA010000043.1, forward strand.
CCTCGCTCGCGCAACTGAAGCACGCCATGGTCCGCATCGTCGCCGCGGCCGACCGTGGCGCGCAGGTCGCCCTGGTCCGCGCGCACCCGGAACTTGCCGGCAAGGCCATGGAAGCCGGCAGCCTGACCGCCGAGTCGACCACCGAGCAGAAGGCCGCCGGCCTCACGCAGTGCACGCCGGCCGAGTTGCAGCGCATCCGTGAACTCAATGCCGCCTATGCCGCGAAGTTCGGCTTTCCCTTCGTGCTGGCGGTTCGCGGCCCGCGAGGCACGGGCCTCGCCAAGGACGTCATCCTGGCCACCTACGAGCGGCGCCTTCACCACCACCCCGACTTCGAACTGGCCGAAGCACTGCACAACATCCACCGTATCGTCGAGATTCGCCTGAACGACGTTTTCGGGCACACGCCCGCCCTCGGCAATGTGGTGTGGGACTGGCAGGAGGCGCTCTCCGTGCACACCGACCCGGGCTATGCCGAACTCGGTCAACTGACGGTGACTTACCTCACCGACGCGCACCGGGCCTGCGCTGCGCAGATCGCCGCCGACATGCGCACCTGCGGCTTCGACGACGTGCGCATCGACGCGGTGGGCAATGTGGTGGGCCGCTATTTCGGCGCCACGCCGGACGCCAAGTTTTTGATGACCGGCAGCCACTTCGATACCGTGCGCAATGGCGGCAAGTACGATGGCCGGCTCGGCATCTTCGTGCCGATGGCCTGCGTGCGCGAACTCTCCCGCCAGGGCCGGCGCCTGCCTTTCGGCTTCGAGGTCGTGGGCTTCGCCGAGGAGGAAGGCCAGCGCTACAAGGCCACCTTCCTGGGCTCGGGCGCCCTCATCGGTCACTTCGATCCAGCCTGGCTCGACCAGCAGGATGCCGACGGCGTCACCATGCGGACGGCCATGGCACATGCCGGGCTGCGGCCGGAAGACATTCCCGCGATCCAGCGCGATCCGGCACGCTACCTGGGCTTTGTCGAGGTGCACATCGAGCAAGGCCCGGTGCTGACCGAGCTCGACCTGCCGCTGGGCATCGTCACCTCGATCAACGGCAGCGTGCGGTTTGTGGGCGAAGTGCTGGGCATGGCCAGCCACGCAGGCACCACGCCGATGAACCGCCGCCGCGACGCCGCCACCGCGGTGGCCGAACTGGCGCTTTATGTCGAACGCCGCGCCGCCGCCGACGCAGACTCGGTCGGCACCATGGGCATGCTGCAGGTGCCGAACGGCTCGATCAACGTGGTGCCCGGCGCCTGCCGCTTCAGCCTCGACCTCCGCGCGCCAGTGGACGCGCAACGCGATGCGCTGGCCAGCGACGTGCTGGCCGAACTCCGCACCATCTGCGAACGCCGCAGCCTGCGCTTCACGCTCGAAGAAACCATGCGCGCCGCCGCCGCCCCCAGCGCCCCGGCCTGGCAGCAACGCTGGGAGCGCGCGGTCGAAGCCCTCGGCGTGCCGCTCCACCGCATGCCCAGCGGCGCCGGCCACGACGCCATGAAGCTTCACGAGGTCATGCCGCAGGCCATGCTGTTCGTGCGCGGCCAGAACTCTGGCATCAGTCACAACCCGCTCGAGAGCACCACCAGCGACGACATGCAGCTGGCGGTCGACGCCTTCCTGCATCTCCTGAACGAACTTGCCGCATCGGCAAGCTGAAACACCGGCCGGCGCCGCCGGTCCTACCGCGATGACTTCCATGACCGATTACGACAAACTGGACGCCTGGGTCGATGTCCATTTCGACGAGCAGGTCGGCTTCCTGCAGCGCCTGGTCCAGGTGCCCACCGACACGCCGCCCGGCAACAACGCGCCGCATGCCGAACGCACCGCCGAGCTGCTGGCCGGCTACGGCTTCACGCCCGAAAAGTACGCCGTGCCGGCAGACGAAGTGGCCGCCGCCGGCCTGCAGAGCATCACCAACCTGATCGTGCGCCGCAGCTACGCCGCCGGCGGGCCGGTGGTCGCGCTCAATGCCCACGGCGACGTGGTGCCGCCCGGCGAAGGCTGGACCAAAAAGCCGTATGGCGGCGAGATCGTAGACGGCAAGATCTACGGCCGCGCCACAGCGGTCAGCAAGGGCGACTTCTCCACCTTCACCTTCGCCCTGCGCGCGCTCGAATCGCTCGGCGCGCCGCTGAAAGGCGGCGTTGAACTGCACTTCACCTACGACGAGGAATTTGGCGGCGAGGTCGGCCCGGGCTGGCTGCTGAAGCACGGGCACACCCGGCCCGACCTGCTGATCGCCGCCGGCTTCTCCTACCAGGTGGTCACGGCCCACAACGGCTGCCTGCAGATGGAGGTCACCGTGCACGGCAAGATGGCCCATGCCGCCATTCCCGAAAGCGGCATCGACGCGATGCAGGCCGCGGTGCACATCCTGAACGCGCTCTATGCGCAGAACGCCCTGTACAAAGGCATCAGCTCACAGGTCGAAGGCATCAACCATCCGTACCTGAACGTCGGCACGATCGAGGGCGGAACCAACACCAACGTGGTGCCTGGCAAGGTGGTCTTCAAACTCGACCGCCGCATGATCCCCGAAGAGAACCCGGTGGAGGTCGAGGCCCGCATCCGCCAGGTGATTGCCGACGCCGCGGCCGTGTGCGCTGGCGTCAGCGTGGACATCCGCCGGCTGCTGCTGGCCAACGCCATGAAGCCGCTTCCCGGCAACAGGCCGCTGGTGGACGCGATCCAGAAACATGGCCTGACGGTGTTCGGCGAACCGATTCCGGCCACCGGCACGCCGCTCTACACCGACGTGCGCCTCTACGCCGAAGCCGGCATTCCCGGCGTGATCTACGGCGCCGGCCCGCGCACCGTGCTCGAATCGCATGCCAAGCGCTCCGACGAGCGCCTGGACCTGGAAGACCTGCGCCGTGCGACCAAGGTGATTGCCCGCACGCTGCGCGATCTGCTGGCCTGAGGCGACATTCCTGCATTCCTGCATTCCTGCATTTCTGCTCGAAGCACCATGCCTTCCACCTACTCCCGCCGGCAAATCACCATGGGCGCCACCGCACTGGCCGCCTCACCCTTTCTGGCAGGCTGCGCCGCACAGCGCGAGGCCCGCAGCGAGGCCGCCATCGTGTCCGTGGGTGCACTGTTCGCCGGCCGCATCGACGACCGCGGCTTCATGGAAAGCGGTTGGCGGGGCCTGGAGCGGGCGCGCAACGAACTGGGGGCGCAGACCCGCTACATCGACGGCATTGCGCCCCGCAAGGAGTTGCTGGTGAAGTCGCTGACAGAGCTGGTGTCATCAGGTGTTGACCTGGTGGTCGCCCATGGCGGCCAGAACAACGAGGCCTGCGCAGAAGTCGCGGCGCAGTTTCCCCGGGTGCAGTTCGCCGTCACCCAGGGCTCGGTCACCGGGGCGAACCTGGCAAGCTACGAGGTGCTGCAGGAAGAGTCGGCCTACCTCGCAGGCGTGCTGGCCGCGCTGACCACCCGCACCGGCGTGGTCGGGCACATGTCGGGCATCCGGGTTCGGCCCGGCCTGAAGGGCCGCGCCGCCTTTGCCGCCGGCGTGCAGGCCACCCGGCCCGGCGTGCGCCTGCTGACCAACTTCTCGGGCAACCAGGACGACAACGGGCTGTCGGAGCGCATCGCCCTGGCCCAGATGTCCGCCGGTGCGGACATCATCTTCACCATGCTGAACGCCGGCCGCGACGGCGTCACGCGGGCCTGCCGGGCGCGGGGGACCCGGCAGATCGGCAATGTGGTCGACTGGGTCTCGGTGGACCCGCAGGTCTTCATCGCCTCGGCGGTGGCGGACGTGAGCATCGGCGTGTTCGAGGCGGTGCACGACCTGCGCGACGGCAAATTTCCGGCGGGCAGCGTGCGCAAGGTCGGCCTTGCCAACGCCGAGGCGGTACGCCTGACGATGGCGAACGATGTGCCGGCGGACGTCCGGGCACGGGTCCGGCAGGCGTCCGACGGCATCGTGCAGGGGCGAATCGTCGTGCCAGAGCGCTACGACGGCGCCGAATTTCCCACGCCGCGCTGAACTCGGCGAGGCCGGTGCTCAAAGTGCCGGGGAGCGTGCCGGCAGCGTGCCGGCACACTTCAAACTGTTGCATACGGACACAAGCCGGCCTTGGCCATCAATTGCGTGGGCACTCAGCCTTGCCGCTGCCTATTTTTGGTGCACCAGGCCCTGTTCATTGCGCGTTTGTACGTAGTCGCCGGGGCATGAACTGCCCCTTTCTTTGGGGTAGGCTCGGGGCTTCCCGCACCATGACCCGAGGAGATCAGACAATGAGCATGAACCTTTCGCCAGCCGAGTTGGCCCTGCGTGACGCTGCCCGCGAATACCACAGCACCCCGACACGGGGCAAGATCTCCGTCACCCCGACCAAGCCCCTGTCGAACCAGCGCGATCTTTCGCTGGCCTACTCGCCGGGCGTCGCCTATCCGTGCCTCGACATCCAGGCCGACCCATCGCTGGCGGCCGAGTACACCTCACGCGGCAACCTGGTCGGCGTGATCACCAACGGCACAGCGGTACTGGGCCTGGGCAACATCGGCCCGCTGGCCTCCAAGCCGGTGATGGAAGGCAAGGGCTGCCTGTTCAAGAAATTTGCCGGCATCGACGTGTTCGACATCGAACTAGCGGAGAACGACCCCGACAAGCTGTTCGACATCATCGCGGCCATGGAGCCCACGTTGGGCGGCGTCAACCTCGAAGACATCAAGGCACCCGAGTGCTTCTACATCGAGCAGAAGCTGCGCGAGCGCATGAACATTCCGGTGTTCCATGACGACCAGCACGGCACGGCCATCATCTCGTCGGCTGCGCTGCTGAACGGGCTCGAACTCGTGGGCAAGAAGATCGAGGATGTGAAGGTGGCGGTCTCTGGCGCCGGCGCGGCCGCACTGGCCTGCCTCGACGTCATGGTCGGCCTTGGCGTGCAGCGCAAGAACGTGTTCGTCTGCGATTCGAAGGGCGTGATCTACCACGGCCGCAGCGGTGGCTTCGATGCATCGAAGGAACGCTACGCGCAGGAAACCTCTGCCCGCACGCTGGCCGACGCGGTGGACCAGGCCGATGTGTTCCTGGGCTGCTCGGCCGCCGGGGTGCTCACCGCCGAGATGGTCAAGACGATGGCCAACAAGCCGATCATCCTGGCCCTGGCCAACCCCGAGCCCGAGATCCGGCCCGAGCTGGCCAAGGCAGTGCGCCCCGACTGCATCATCGCCACCGGCCGTTCGGACTATCCGAACCAGGTCAACAACGTGCTGTGCTTCCCCTACATCTTCCGCGGCGCGCTCGACTGCGGCGCCACCAAGATCACCGAAGCCATGAAGCTGGCCTGCGTGCGCCAGATCGCCGACCTGGCCAAGGCCGACATCAGCGAAGAGGTGGCCGCCGCCTATGCCGGCAAGGAACTGGTGTTCGGCAGCGACTACCTGATCCCCACGCCGTTCGACTCGCGCCTGATCCTGCGCATCGCCCCGGCCGTGGCCAAGGCCGCCGAAGAGTCGGGCGTGGCCACGCGCCCCATCCAGGACTACGAAGCGTATCGGCAGACGTTGTCGCGCTTCGTCTACCAGACCGGCATGTTCATGAGCCCGGTGTTCGCAGCGGCCAAGGCGGTGGAGGCCAAGTCCAAGCGCGTGGCCTATGCCGAGGGCGAGGATGAGCGCGCCTTGCGTGCCGCCCAGGTGGCGGTCGACGAGAACCTGGCCCGCCCGGTGCTGATCGGCCGGCCGGAGGTGATCGCGGCACGCATCGCCAAGGCCGGACTTCGCATCCAGATCGGCCGCGATGTCGACGTGGTCAACCCCGAGGACGACTCCCGCTTCCGGCAGTACTGGGAGACCTACCACCGCCTCATGGGCCGGCGCGGCGTCA
>JAQGNA010000049.1 GCA_028292075.1 Rhodoferax sp.
GCCGGGTCCTTGCTGTCGGTCTTCATCTTGGCCGCGCTGGCCTTGGTGATGCCCAGTTCTTCCGCCTCCTGCACGGCATAGAGCGACCACTTCACGATGGCGGCCCATTCGTCGTCACCGCGGCGCACGGCCGGGCCGAGCGGTTCCTTGGAGATGACATCGGGCAGGATGGTGTAGTCGTCCGGATTCGGCGCCTTGGAGCGCGCGCCGACCAAATCGGAAATGTCGGTGGTCAGGGCCTGGCAGCGGCCCGAGAAGAAGGCCGCCTGCACGGCCTCGGCGGTGTCGAACACCACCGACTTGTACTTCAAGTTCTTGGCGCCGAAGTAGTCGGCCAGGTTGCGTTCGCTGGTGGTCCCGGCCTGTACGCAGATGGTGGCATTGCCCAGCTTGGCCACCGCGGGCACCTTGAGCTTCTTGGGCACCATGAAGCCCTGTCCGTCGTAGTAGTTGACGCCCACGAAGGTGATGCCCAGCGAAGCGTCGCGGGTCAGCGTCCAGGTGGTGTTGCGCGAGAGCACGTCGACCTCGCCCGACTGCAGCGCCGCGAAGCGCTGCTGCGAATTGAGCGGCGTGTACTTGACCTTGTCGGGGTCGCCGAGCACCGCGGCGGCCACGGCGCGGCAGAGGTCCACGTCCATGCCGGACCAGCGGCCCTGGCTGTCGGTGTTGGAGAAGCCCGGCGCCGATGTGTTCACGCCACAGGTGACATTGCCCTTGCTCTTGACGCTGTCGAGCGTCTTGCCGGCCATGGCCGGGGTGGCACCGATGGCCAACGCCAGGGCCGCGAGGGAAAAGAGAGGTTTCAGCATGGGGGATCTCCGTGGTCGTGAAGGAACGCTTGTTTTTGATCGCCTCGGCCGGAAGGAATGCATACCGGACCGGAACGCCGGACATCATACGTTCAACGCGGAGACGTTGGCCCGCCGCCGTCGTGTCAACCGACGGTGACACCTTCGGCGAGCCGATCTCCTTGCGGAAGCGAAGGCTGCGCTTCGGCATAGACACGGCCGAAACGGTTCGCCAGGAACGCGGCCAGCCCGATGCGCTCCTGCCCGATGAAGCCCGCGTCCGGCAAGACCCCGTGCAGCACGAGATCGAGCGCCGCGCAGATGCCGGCCGCCGTGGTGATCTGGATCGCGCTCAGTGCGTGGCCCTCGACCGCCTGGCCGACGATGCGCGCCGAATGCGACTCCTGGATCAGCCGGGTGCCGCGGTAGCCCGAGGCCGTGGCGAAGACGATGATCACGTCCTGCGCCGTTGCAGGTATCGCGGCTTCGAAGATTTCCTTCAGCAGATCGCGCCGGTCTCGCAGGCGCAGGTCGTTCAGCAGCAGCTTCATGATGGCGCAGTGCCCGGGGTAGCGTACCGACTTGTAGTCGACGTTGCGGGCGCGACCGCGCAGGGTTTCGGTCAGCGTGCCGAGACCACCGGAGGTATTGAAGGCCTCGTATTCGACGCCGTCCAGGGCGAAGGTTTCCAGGCCTTCGAGCGCCGTCACCTCGACACGTTCGCCGTCGACCAGGGCCTCGCACGGGTTGCAGTATTCGTTGATCAGGCCCTCGGTGCTCCAGGTGAGGTTGTAGCGCAGCGCGTTGAGCGGGTAGCGGGGCAGCGCACCCACGCGCATGCGCAGGTCGAGCACGCTGTCGAAGCGGCCGGCAAGGTCGTGGCCCACCACGCCGATGAACCCCGGCGCCAGCCCGCATTGCGGCATGAGCACACTCTGCGCCTCGGCGGCGAGACCGCGAATGGCATGGGTGCTGGCCACATCTTCGGTCAGGTCGAAGCAATGCACGCGCTCGGCCACACACAAGCGCGCCACAGCCAGCGCGCGGTGGAAAGGCAGGGCGTTGAGCACGGCATAGCGGCCGGCGATGGCCCGGCGCAGGGCCGCGTCATCGTCGATCAACGCCACTTCAAAGCCGAGCGCCGCCATCCGTTGAAGGCTGGCCGGATCCTGGTCGGCCACCAGCACGTCGAAGCCGCCGGCGCGGCGCAGCAGCAGGGCGATCGCGAAACCGATCTTGCCGGCACCGAGAACGGTGACGCGGCAGGGCGAGGTGGTGGAGTTGTGTTGCATGGCCGCTTCCTGGTGTGGTGATGGTCCACCGATCGTAGGAACGGAAGCTGTCGATGCGTAGCCTTCAGAGCGTCGATCAGACGTATAGTTTCCGTCGGAACGACTTCATTCCACATCGAAACGACTTACAGCCATGCCGACCCTGGACGACACAGACCGCCGCCTGCTGAGCCTGCTGCAAGCCAACGCCCGCGAGCCAGTGGCCGAACTGGCGCGCAAACTGAAGCTGGCGCGCACCACCGTGGTCACGCGCATCGCCCGGCTGGAACGCGAAGGGGTGGTCGCCGGCTATGGTGTGCGCCTGGGCCAGCGGCTCGAGGGCGCGGCCGTGCGGGCCTACTGCGGGCTGAGCATCCAGCCCAAGACGACGGCCGCCGTGCTGAGTGCGCTGATGCGCATGCCCGAGATCGAAGAAGCATCGGCCGTGAGCGGGCCGTTCGACTACCTGGTGTTTTTGCGGTGCGAAACCCACGAGCAGCTCGATGCCCTGCTCGACCGCATTGGCGGCATCGACGGAGTGAACCAGACGCAGACGTCCATCGTGCTGAGCCGCAAGATCGACCGCCGCGGTGCCCTGGCGCCGCCGCTGTAGGCCCGGGCAACCGGCGCCCACCAAGTCATCACCTGCGGACCCGGGCCACGCCGCCGGCCGTCAGATGCGTTCGAGAATCAGCACCGTGAAAAACCCGCCCGCCGCCAGCAGCGTCCACTTGAGCGTGACCCAGCCGTATCGCTTGAAGCGCGGCTCGCCTGTGCCCACGTAGAACGCAAAGCAGACGGCCGCGACCAGGAGGAACAACAGGATGGCCCAGCGGAAAAGCAGCATGTGGCGCGAGCGGAAAGCGGGGAGCGTCAGCGTGCCGCCGGCCTACCAGGCACGGGCGAGCTGGGCGAAACCGCGCGGCGCACGTTTCTCGTCTTCGAACGTCACGATCTCGTAGGCGTCGGGCTGCGCAAGCAGCGCGCGCAGCAGCTGGTTGTTCATGGCATGGCCTGAGCGGAAAGCGCTGTAGGCCGCGAGCAAGGGCTTGCCGACGAGGTACAGGTCGCCCATGGCATCGAGGATCTTGTGCTTCACGAACTCATCGTCGTAGCGCAGGCCGTCGGCATTCAGCACCTTGTAGTCGTCCATCACGATGGCGTTGTCGAGCCCGCCGCCGAGGGCAAGGCCGTTGGCGCGCATCATCTCGACGTCCTTGGTGAAGCCGAAGGTGCGGGCGCGCGCGATGTCGCGCTGGTAGTTGCCCTGGCCCAGGTCGAACTCCACCCGCTGGCCGGTGGAGTCGACCACGCGATG